>NZ_JBFTZS010000029.1:0-19086 GCF_056406675.1 Caulobacter sp. P1_B12_2
TCCTCGTCGTGGCCGGCGGCGGTCTGGGCCACGAAGCGGCGGTAGCAATAGGAGCAGTCGACGAAGCCGGCCGCGCCCATTTCCAGCCAGACGCGCGGGTGGCCCAGCGCCCCGCCGACGCCCTCGCAGGCGATGCGGTGCGAGCGGACCATGACGGTTTCCGGCGCGGGACCGGCGCCGACCGCGACGACGGTGGGCTCCATGGCGGTGGGAGCGGTGGACGTGGCCTTGCGCGCCATGTTGGTAAAACCCTTGAAATCCAGACGCGGCCTTGGCGAGGCGGCGATGCAGGCCTACCTATGCGACCCATCGCGCCGCCGTCAATTCGTACGAGGCCGTTCCTTTCCCTATCGCCCGCCTTCTTGGTTCGGCGGACCGCATCTGGACGTTTCATGGACCTGCCCGCGTACGCGATCGAAGCCGAAGGCCTGTTCAAGACCTATCCCGCCTCCAAGACCGCCCCGGAGAAGCGCGCCCTCAACGGCATCGACCTGAAGGTGCCGCGCGGCTCGATCTTCGGGCTTCTGGGACCCAATGGGGCTGGAAAGTCGACCTTCATCAACATCCTGGCCGGCCTGACCCGCAAGTCGAGCGGCACGGTGAAGATCTGGGGGCGCGACATCGACGAGCGTCCGCGCGACGCCCGCGCCGCCATCGGGGTGGTGCCGCAGGAGCTGGCGGCCGACGTGTTCTTCACCCCCCGCGAGTCGCTGGAGGTGCAGGCCGGCTTCTACGGCGTGCCCAAGAAGGAGCGACGCACCGACGAGCTGCTCAACGCCCTGGGCCTGGGCGACAAGGCCGACGCCTATGTCCGCCAGCTGTCGGGCGGCATGAAGCGCCGCCTGATGGTGGCCAAGGCCATGGTCCACCAGCCGCCGGTGCTGATCCTCGACGAGCCGACCGCCGGGGTCGACGTCGAGCTGCGCCGCCAGCTGTGGAGCTATGTCACCGGGCTGAACCAGCTGGGCGTGACCATCGTCCTGACCACCCACTACCTGGAAGAAGCCCAGGAGCTGTGCGACCAGATCGCCATCGTCAATCGCGGCGAGGTGGTCGTGAACGAACCGACGGCCAAGCTGCTGGGCCGCATGGACATCCGCAACGTGGTGGTGACGCCGGAGGAGCCCGTGACGGCCGCGCCGCTGCTGCCGGGCTTCGAAACCAAGCTGCGCGGGGCCGGGGCGTTCTCGGTGTCGTACCGCACCGGCCAGTCCAGCGTGGAGCAGGTGCTGGCCGCGGTCCGCGCCGAGGGTCTGAAGATCAGGGACATCGCGACCGAGGATCCGGACCTGGAGGACGTGTTCGTGTCGCTGACCTACGGCGATCCGAACGCCAAGGATCCGCTGAAGACCTGAACTTGCGCGACCTCTTCCCCCTCTGGGGGAAGACGATCACGAAGCGATCCGTAGGGGGCAAGTGGTCGCCGCTTGTGCGCCGGACGAGCGTATCGACAATCCCCTCCGCCTCTCGGGCGATCCCCGATTGCGTCGCGCGCCGCATCGGTGGAGTTTCGGCGCCAGTTTCGGGGCGTGAGGGCGACATGCGGGCATTTTTCATTCGGGTCCTGATGGCCCTGGTCATGGCGACCGGTCTCGGCGGTCTCGCCTGCGCCCAGGCCAAGCCCATCGCGATCAAGGTCGTGGTCGTCACCACCTTCGAGATCGGGGCCGACACCGGCGACATGGCGGGCGAGTTCCAGCCCTGGGTCGAGGGCTGGCCGCTGAAGCACGAGATCACCATCCCGGGCATTCGCCACGTCGCCCGCTATTCCGACGACGGGGTGCTGGCCATCGTCAGCGACATGCGCGGCCGGACCCGCGAAAGCGTCGCGGCCCTGATCCTGTCCAACCAGTTCGACCTGTCCAAGGCCTACTGGATCGTCAGCGGCATCGCCGGCGTCGATCCCAAAGCCGCCTCGCTCGGCAGCGCCGCCTGGGCCCGCTACGTGGTCGACGCCGATCCGATCTACGAGCTGGACGAGCGCGACGTCCCCRCCGGCTGGCCCTACGGCCTCTATTCGAACGACGCCGAACGCCCGAACGTGAAGGGCAAGGCCGAGGGCTCGAGCGCCATGGTCTGGACGCTGGACAAGGGGCTGGTCGACTGGGCCTACGGCCTGACCCGCGACGTCAAGCTGCCCGACTCCCCCGGCCTGCAGGCCCTGCGCGCCTCGTACAAGGGCGACCCGGCAGGCCAGCGGCCGCCCTTCGTGCTGCAGGGCGACGCCCTGGGCACGGTGCGTTTCTGGCACGGCGCCCGCCGCACCCAGTGGGCCCAGGACTGGGTCAAGCTCTGGACCGACGGGGCCGGAACCTTCACCATGACCGACTGCGAAGACCAGGGTATCCTCGACGTGCTCGACGCCCACGCCGCGTCCGGAAAGATCGACCGCCGCCGGGTTCTGGTCCTGCGCACGGGCAGCAACTATTCGCGCGGGCCGCAAGGCGAGCAGAGCCTGCCGCACGTGTTCCACGGCGAAGGCCTCAAGGCCAGTTTCGACTCCGCGTTCCGGGTCGGCGGCGTCGTGGTCCGCGAACTGACCACCCACTGGGACCGCTACGCGTCCGAAATCCCTACGACGACCGGCCGGAGCCAGTAGCATGCTCGAACGCCTCTTCGGCCTGAAGGCCAACGGCACGAACGTCCGCACCGAGGTGCTGGCCGGGGTCACCACCTTTATGACCATGGCCTATATCGTCGTGGTCAATCCCACGATCCTGGGCGAGGCCGGCCTGCCGGTGGCCGCCGTGGCCGCCGCCACCTGCCTGGCCGCCGGCTTCGGCTCGATCCTGATGGGGCTGATCGCCAACTACCCCCTGGCCCTGGCCCCGGGCATGGGGCTGAACGCCTATTTCACCTACACCGTGGTCAAGGGCATGGGCGTGCCGTGGGAGACGGCCCTGGGCTGCGTGTTCATCTCGGGCGTGGCCTTCCTGGTCTTGACCCTGGTGGGCGTGCGCCAGATGATCGTCGCGGCCATCCCCAAGCCGCTGTTCTCGGCGGTCGCCGCCGGGGTGGGGCTGTTCATCGCCTTCATCGGCCTGAAGGAGGCCGGGATCATCGTCGCCAACCCCGCCACCACCGTGGCCCTGGGCGACCTGACCACCCCGACCGCCGCCGTGGCGATCATGGGCCTGGTGCTGATCGCCGTGCTGCAGGCCTGGCGGGTCAAGGGCGCGATCCTGATCGGCATCCTCCTGGCCACCGCCGCCGGCTGGGCCCTGGGCCTGGCGAAGATCGTTCCGGCGACCTCGAGCCTCGCCGACCTGACCGCCACGGCCTTCAAGATGGACGTGGCCGGCGCGTTCAATCTCAAGGGCGGTATCGGTCTCGCCCTGCTCGAGATCATCTTCGTCTTCCTGTTCGTCGACCTGTTCGACAATGTCGGCACCCTGGTCGCGGTGACCAAGAAGGCCGGCTTGCAGGCCCCCGACGGCTCGATCCCGCGCCTGAACCGGATCCTGATCGCCGACTCGGCCGCGACCATGATCGGCGCGGCGGCCGGCACCTCGACCGTCACCAGCTATATCGAGAGCGCCGCGGGCGTGACGGCCGGCGGCCGCACCGGCCTGACGGCGGTGGTGGTCGGGATCCTGTTCCTGGTCACCCTGTTCTTCGCGCCGCTGGTCCAGGCCATTCCGGCCGCCGCGACGGCGCCGGCCCTGATCCTGGTGGGCGCCCTGATGGTCGGCTCGCTGGTCGACGTCGACTGGGCCGACCCAACCGTGGCGATCCCGGCCTTCCTGACCCTGATCACCATTCCGCTGACCTTCTCGATCGCCAACGGGCTGGCGTTCGGCATCACCAGCTACGCCGTGCTGCGCCTGCTGACCGGCAAGATCGGCAAGGGCGACTGGCTGCTGCTGATCCTGGCGGCGCTGTTCGTGGTCCGCTTCGTCTATCTGGCGAAAGGCTAGAAAAGACCCGTTTGCGCCAGCGCGGCCTTTCGGCTAAGACCGCGCTTCCGCAAGGCGGAAGCACCCGTAGCTCAGCTGGATAGAGCGTTGCCCTCCGAAGGCAAAGGTCACACGTTCGAATCGTGTCGGGTGCGCCAAAATCTCTAATAAAATCAAATATTTGTCGGCGCGGCGAGATCTCTGCCCGCGCTTCGGTCGCTTTTGTGGGGCGCTAGTGGGGCAGTCCCGATGGGCAAATCCCGACTCAGCGGCCTGGCCGTGCGCCTGAACGATATTGCGTCATAACCGATCCTTGGCGTCCTTCCGGAAACCCGCAATTCGAGACCAATGTGGGTGCAATTCCGTTGAGCGCATTGGATCCGAGATCGCGGATCCGTTTGAACTCGGTTAACTAAGCATTGAGGGGGCCGTATCTGGCCGTGGCTGTGGGCGGGGCTGGGGACTGCACGATGGCTATGAAGCGACTGCTGACTGAAACCGAAAAGCAAACGGWGCGAGCCCAGCAAATTGGGCCGGATGGCTCACTGCGGTGCTTCATTTCTGGCGACATAATTGGCGACAGCGACGAGGTGGAATACGACCATATCCAGCCATGGTCGAAGGATGGCGACACCAGCGTCGCCAACATCAGAATAACGCTTAAAGGCCTCAATCGCCGGAAGGGCGATCAGACCCTTTACGACGTCCGGGACAACCTACGTCTGGAACGCCTGTTCGAAGCCAAGCAGAACGAAATCCGCCTTCAGGACATATTCAAACTGAAGGACGTCGTGGGTCGAAGCATCCACGCGAACGTGAGCGGCGCCACCATCAAGGTGGATGACGGGCAAGCCGCGTTTGAATTCCCCCTGTTTCACGATGCGGTTCTGGGGGTCCCTTATTTCTACGGACGGATACCCGTCCCGTGGATTGAGAATGACGATCAAGAAGGCCTTCAGCCCCGCGTTATCGATTTTAAGCGCCTAATCGCAATTCGGGACCATTTGAAAACACACCCCCAGCTCGCGCCCTCTATCGGCCGACTCCTCGGCGGGAGGTTGAAGTTGTTTGATGGGCAGCACAAGCTGGCCGCTCAAGTACTCAACAATCAAACTGAAGTCGATATCAAAGTCTACGTCTCACCTCTGGAAGTAGAAGCGTCAAAACAGCTTTTCGACAGCTTGATGATCACCAACTTAGACGCGCACTCCAAGCTCAAGCAGATTCCGTTCTACACATCGACAATGTTGGCTCGCCTCTCGGTGATCCACCGGGAATATCTTGACGAATTCATCGCCCAGCGAGACCCAGAAACGCACACGGAAACAAATTTCATCGGCTTCCTCACCGCCAGCAAGGCGCTCAGCCAGCAAGAAGCCAAGGAGATCCTTCGGGGAGCGATACGGAATTCGGCGCTCGGTGCCTCGACGCTCCAAGACCACATTGCCAAGGCCTCGAAGGACGCCAGCTTCCCGATCACCGTTGACCTGCTGAGCAAGACGATTTTCCGATCCACTCTGTACCTGGAGCCGTCGAACGCGCGGTTCAACTCCGAGCAGGATCACCGCAGCGCGGAGACTGAAAACTTCGCGGTCGTGGCTGACCTTCTCGTTCAAGAGACTGGTGTTCAGAGCTGGGTCGCAAACACCAAGGGGAAGTCACTTACGAACGAGCAGCTCAAGGCGCGCCGGATTTGGCACAAGGGATCGGTCTTGACTTGGTCGCCATACCTGAAGAGCATCCTGATCTTCGCTCTTCACATCATGACTACCGCAGAGCGCGACGCCATGCTCTATCGGCCGGCTATCACGGACAAGGAGAAGGACATCATTCGGGTTTGCTTGAAGCGGCTGTTCTCTCATCCGATGTGGGATGACCCGGAAGCGGAGATTGATAGCCTGCTAGTGTCGGCGCAAAAGCAGGACGCGCTGTTCGACCGCAAGGGCCTGACGGAGAAGTATGTCGTTTCCGGCGCGTGACCCAAGCTTCGACACTCCAACCAACCTCCTAGCCTCGGATCATTTGGCTTTCGCGACTGTGAGCAAGTGTCTCACGGCCGCCAGCGCCCCTTGGTCGCAAAAGGCTTCTGCTTGGTCCAAGGCACTGTCGGCCGCACCAGGGCCCACGCACCGTACAACGGGCATCGAAGTTGACGCGCTCGTCGGCGCCTCATGTAGTTCAAACTGCGCCCAGTCCTCTTTGGGATCGAGATGCGCGCGCGCCATCTCAAACCAGGTGCGGTCATGCGTCAGCATGACGATCTGGCATTGCGATCATGGAAGCTTGGCCGACACAGTCGCCAACATCGATACCTGGTGCGATTGGGATGCTTACCCAAAGACTTGGCCAGGGGCTGAGACGCCGGGCTACGCCACCTGGCGTCGTGCCCTTAAATGATGGGATCCGGAAAAGCGCAGCGCGGAGAYTGGCTCAAATCCAACGAGACTTAGTCACGCCGGTCCACACTATCCACGCGACGAGGTGAAGGTGACGTTGGACCATTGGAAGATCAAGTAAGGAGAGGCATAGCCTATGAAGCTCTGTCGGCCGCTGATTGAGCCGCGCCACGTGCGTTTTATGAGGTTCAGCGACCGCGCCTCTTTAACTCAGCAGTCGGCAGAACCTTCAACGAGAAGAGCAGCTTATCGACGACCTCGATGGCACCCCGCACTTCGCTTGGAAAGCCCTCCGGAGTGCCGCCGTGGGAGAGCGGATTGAGTAGAATCGTCGTGTACATCCGCACCGATTCAATCACGGAGGCGTAGTGCTTTTCAGTATCGCGTCCCTCAATGCATTCGAGGAACTTAGAGGCCGGAAGAAAGGCGGGGGGAGCGACATACGGGACCATGATGTCCTTCACGGCGCAGAACTCCCGCAGCGCAAACTCGGTCGCGAGCCTTGCCGCATTTCCCGCTGCATGCAGATGGCCATCCTTTAAAAACCTTCTCGCTGTGGCGAGGGCTTGCGCCGCTACGCTGGAGTCCACATTGGTGGGAAGGGGCGCGAAGTTGTGATCTTGCGGTTGGTGAAGCTGCCAGTAGGTCCAGAATTTGTCGGCTTGGCCGACACGTTGATATTGACGCGCGATGTCAAACCAAACCCGGTCATGAGTGAGTATGATCACCTGCCAATCCCGAAACTCATCGGCGAGGACATCGAGCAGCGGAATCCGATTCGCTTGGTCGAGACCAATCAACACATCATCCAACACCATGAGGCGCGGCATATCGTTGACGGTCTGGCGCTCGGCCAGCTTTCGACCCGCAAAGTATATGGCGAGCGCTAGCGCGGAGAGGCGAGCCTCATTCAGGAAGAACTGCGGATACTCGACCGGCTGGCCATGGAACGTGATTTCGGAAATGACCTCGCAATCATCGTATGCGCGACCTTCCCTAGAGGAAGAATTGTTGTAGGCGATGCGTTTTGCGGTCAACATGGTTACTCGGATATCGCCATGGCCCAGCTTATCGAGTAGTGGGTTTACTAGTGGCAGAACCTCCCGAAGAGCTTCTTCAAGGCCGTCGTTCAACAGTCGGCTGTCTGCGTTGATCTGATCAAGCTGCGCCTCACGCAGCTGGCCGCGCTCCAGCATTTCTGAAAGACGGAGCCAGATTTCACCCAATCGGTCGCCCGTAACAGTCGGGAAGTCGCGCAACAGTTCATTCACGCAGACATCGAACAGGTTCACTTCATCCGCATGGTCATGATTGGTCGCAAGGAGCGACTGATAGCTAATAATCGCCTTAGACCATGCGGCATTGACGATTCGCGCGTCCGCAGGGCCGAATCGAGCGTCAGCCGGATGAGAGGCAGCGGTCCATTCAGCGGGCCCCTCGCCGTCGTCATAGGTGACGCTGACCCGACTCTGGCCGCGCTTGTCCTCAGGTGTGAAGCGGTTCGCTTGATCAGAGAGCAGTTCGGACAGGGCTTCCCCTGACTGGCCGTAAGCAAACATTCCGTCCAGCGCATGGAAGATCGTGGATTTGCCGACCCCGTTCTCGCCGTAGAGGAACAGGTTATGGCCATCTAGACCGATCGCCACCGGCGTCGGCCCGGGAAAGGCGCGGAAATCGCGGATCTCAATAGTTTTGATACGTGGCCTGCGAGGCCCAGCCGCAGGCGCGACTCCCGTTCTTCTAGCCATTCCCCGTCCCACAGCCTTCGTTATCCCTTGCCCTCGATGATCCGCACCACGTCGAGGGTCCGGAGATCGGAGAGCATGACCCTCAAAGGTTGACCGGACGCGAGGTGGGCCTTGGTGAAGGCTTCGGCGGCGACGGCGAGCGCATCGCCTGTCAGACCGCCCAACTTTCCCAAACCCGCTTGGCCAGCGGCGTCGAGCAGCTTCAGTCCGCGCGCATGGAGATCTTTCGGGAAATAGAGCTCGTAGACGAAGCCGTTCAGGAGCTGCTCAAGGGCAGCGTTCGCCCAGTCCGAATGGAGCAACGCGGCGATCGGCCCGATCATCGCCTTGGCGTCGGTGCCGGCGTTCGGAATCGGAAACTGACCGACGTACATCGGCTTGAATTCGAAGAACCCGCCCTGACGGCCGGCATAGGTTGTCTGCGCTACCCACCATGACACCGGCGAATTGAGGCACGCCGCCAGATAGCGCCAGTCGTCAGACACGACGATGCAGGTTTTGTCGTTGCTGAAAAAGCCGCTGGTCTCTGGAGCGTAGGCAACGGTTTTCTCGATCGCAGGAATGACGAGCTTCGGCCGTAGGAATTCTTCCCAATAGGCAACGTTATCCTGAATCTCAAACCACTTATATGAGCCCCCCTTCCGACCCGGCCAGTTTGGTCGATCCCAGTCGCGGGGCTTAGGTTCAAGCGCCTCTCGATAGCCTTCCAGGTGTCGCTTGACGGCTGGATATCGATCAATATCGACGCCCCGCCGGGTGAAGATCAGCCATAGATCCTGAGGCTGGACGCGCCAACGTTTCACATCGCGGCCGCGCAGGAACGGC
Source organism: Caulobacter sp. P1_B12_2 (assembly GCF_056406675.1). NCBI lineage: Bacteria > Pseudomonadati > Pseudomonadota > Alphaproteobacteria > Caulobacterales > Caulobacteraceae > Caulobacter > Caulobacter sp. P1_B12_2. The sequence goes on from NZ_JBFTZS010000029.1 coordinate 8,866, forward strand.
TTGATGATCTCCTCGCTCTTGGGGTCGGCCTTGATCAGAGCGGCCCGGGTCGCGCCATCGATAACGAAGGCGTCGTTAAAACCCGTCAGAATGCCACGATAGAGCCGTCCCTCGACATAGTCGCTGAGCGGCACGCCCGCCGCGCGGATGCGCGCCAAAAGGTCGCGCTTGACGGTCGGCTCGATCTGCCACCCGTCCTTGTTCAGCGCCGTCTGGGGCATGTCGAAGCCGGCGCTTTGGAGCAGCTCCGGAAAGGCCTCAATCTCGGCCTTCTCGCCCAAGTCCTGCCAGTTCAGGGCGCGGAAGCGTTCGGACGAAATCGGACCCCGCCGCGCAGGGTCACGCCGTTCGGCGATGAGGATGGTCGGGTAGGCGATGGCGTCAAACACATCCGCGTCGCCAAAATCGATGAGGGCCTCGATCCTGGCGTTGACGTTGAACCAGTGGCGCAGGTTCTCGCCGTACTTGGCGCGATACCATTTGTTCGACGTGATGTAAGCGAAGGCGCCGCCGGGCCGGAGCAGCTTTACGCCGCGCTCGATGAAGTAGACGAACAGATCCGCCGTCCCGGCGTAGCTGCCGAGCGAAAGACCGTTCTTGTCCTTACCGCCATAGTGCGCCTGAAGCGCGGGCTTCTGATCGGTGATTTTTTCCTGCCGAACGTAAGGCGGGTTGCCGATCACGATGTCAAAGCCATCATGCAGCTGGAACATCCACAGAGGATCGAAGAACGGCGCGCTTGCTTGCTGATCAAAAGGGTCCCAGCGTGCGGCCTTCCGCGCGTCCTCGTGTGGCAGCGAATGCTCGGTCTCGAGAATGTCAGCCAGCTCGTCGCGGTGTTCCTGAATCAACTCACGGTACTTGCGCTTTGTTCGCATAGTGCGGGCGGCGAAGTATCGTTGGGTTKCGTCTTCAATCAGCAGCTCCAAGGCGCCGATGCGCGGATTGGCAAACAGATCGACCTGCATCGGCCGCTGGAGGGGGATCAGGCTGTTTGCCGCCACCAGTTTGGTTTCGAGGTTGGGCAATGGCTTGATGCCCAGGTTGTCGTCGCGCCGATCTGGATCAGGAGTCTGCTCGACCGCTAGGCTGATGAAAAAGCGCAACTTGGCGATCAGGATGGCAACCGGCTGGATATCCGCCCCGTACAGACAGCGCTCGATCAAGTGTAACTTACGAACATAGTCGGCGAGTTCGTTGTCGGCGAATTCCTCGTCGAAGGCTTGAAGGGCCGCCTCCGCCTCCTCCATCTCCTGTTCGCGCCGGGTGATGTCATATTGCGGTGCCCGGGCCACCCGTTCGGCTAACGGCGCGCGCAGCGCCGCCTTCCATTTGCGGTTGTCGGGATCCAAGCGCCGTAAAGCGTCCATCAGGGCCTGAAGCATCCCCATGGGGAATGCGCCGGAGCCGCAAGCTGGGTCGAGCACCTTCAAGTCCTCGATCGCCTTAATCAGAACCTCCCGCTCCGCTTCCGAAAACTCGGGAGCGGGCGCTGTAGGATCGAGCAAATCATGGACGCGTGAATCCTCGCGGTCCCTCGCGGCGGGGGCGGGGGCGGGGCTCGCCGGCGGTCGCTCCATCGCTAGCTCGCCGGGCGCGGGGGCAAAGTCCAAGAGCTCGGCGCGCGGACGGAACCCTCGGTCGTCTGAGTGCTTAAGCCCCTTTAGCGCGGCATTGAACTGGTGCGTAAGCGTCCCTCGCACCATGAAATCGACGACGTAACGCGGCGTGTAGAACGAGCCCGACATCTTGCGGGCGGAGGAACTGGTTTCCGGGTTGTAGGAGGCCAGAAGGTTCTCGAAGACCTTGCCGAGCAGTTCGGGATCGAGGGCGACCTCTTCCTCGACCGAGGTGTTCTCCTCGACCGTGAACACATAGCTGTCGAACAGGGTGAAGAGACCGGAAGCCTTGTAAGTCCGCCCGCTGGTCTCATACTCGGCATTCAGGTCTACGTCCTGCAGTTCGCCGAAGAAAATACTATTTGGCACATGCAGTGGGTTCTTCGGATGGTCGGAGAAACCATCGACCCGAAGCCGTTTGCCGTCACTGATCTTGGCCAAGTTAGGGTTTCGTTCCAGGTCTCGCTGCGTCAGCTCGCGATCCAGGCACTCGAAGAGCCCGCCGTTGAGGAACGGCACCCTTCGGAAAAGGCCGAGCGCAGCCTCAGGGTCTGCGAACAGATCCTCGTAGCGGTAGACGCTGTGAATCAGGTGATGCCCGTCCTGCCCACCGCCCACGCTGCGGCTGCGCCATTTGCGGCCCTCGCCCATCTCCGTGTTCAGGGTGGCGAAGAACAGGTTCTGCAGGATCGCTTTGTAGTAATTGTCGGCGTCCGCAGCCTCGCCTGGGTCGACTTTTAACAAAGTGCGAACATCTTCCAGGCGGAAGAATTCCGAGGGGATCAGCCCCCTCTCCTTGATGAACCAGCAGAAGATGATGCGGGTCAGCAGGCGGATGAGTGGGACTTCGGGCTTGTCGCCGGCACCCGCCGGAAATGAGACTAGCTGCCGCGACCAGAAGAACCAGTTGGCGAGCTCGCGATAGAAGGTCTCATTGAGGGTCTTTGTCGAGAGCGCCGCCTGCCATCCCTCATAGAGGTCCCCAAAGTTGGAGGGGCGAGACCGCATGGCCCGCCAGTCCAGCTTGGCCAGAATGGTCAGGTGTCCGCGGTGCGGCCGCTGAGTGTTGACGTTCAGGATGATCGTCACGCGGCCTGTCTGCACATCGCGGGTGGCGTCTCGCTTGTGCTGGCGTCGCTCGCTAGCGGCGAGGGAAAACCGCTGACCATGTCGGAACAGAATAATCACTGGCATGGGGAAGAGGCTGTTCACCGCTCGCGTGATTCCCGCGAGCGTCGCGCGCTTCCACGCCTCCCCCTCCAGGTCGATGGCGAGAAAAACGAAGCTATCGACGATGCTCTTTCCGTAGCGCTCGACCAGATTCATCGCGCCAGACTCGCGGCCCAGCAGCGGGATCTCATCGTTCGTCAGTTGGAAGAGGAAGCGAACCTCGCGCCACTGGTCCAGATGCGCAGACGGATGGAGAAGCTTGCCCTCGGGATCTATCTCCCGCGCAAACGAACCCGGCTGCCCATCCAATGCAATCGTCTTGGCGCTGCGATAGCCAAGGACCTCCAGCAGCTCACGGCCGGCCTCCTCCAGCGGGAGGTGAGCAAATGCGCGAACGGCGCCGTCGATTGCTGCGAAATCGGTCATGCCGCGCCGCTCCCCGCCCGGATGAGGAGCCAGGTGATCAGGTCGTAGTCGAGGCTTGTGCGCGCCTGAGCGCCCTCATCCGGCACGCGGGCACCGCGGGAGCCGGTAAGTGATGCGAGTGTTCGGGACGCCGAGGTTTCACCCACGGAGGCGACGGCGGCTCGGATCAATCCGTCATAGCGATCCATGGACTCGCCGTAGTTGGTCTCGTCGTCGAAGGCGTTGCAGAGCGCCGCAAAAGGTTCGCCGCGGCCGAGGCATAGGGCGCGATAGGCCTCCAGGATTGGCTTGGGCTGACCGAAACCGACTCGCACTGTACCGTCGTCTCTGAGTTGGACGAGATAGTATGGGTCGAGCGGATTGATCTTTGCTTGTTCAGGGTTCGGATCGGCTGGGCGCCGCCGCAGACAGAAGATCACACCGGGATCGACGGTGCGGCCCTCGACCGCGTTTGGCACGATTGCGTGGAGTCCCAGGGGGGCGTCTCGCAACGCCTGCTCGTTGGCTCGCGCGAACCCGAGCAGTTCGGCGCGGAAATCGTCGAGCGCAAAGTCTGCGAGGGTTACGCCGCCACCCGCGTCTTCTAGTTCGAACACTTCATCCTTCAGGCGCGTGAGTTGATCGTCGCGCCAGCGCGCATCGCCATCCGCCTCGGCGCGCACATTCAGGAGATCATCCTCGCCGGTCGCCGAAAGATCGACCAGCGCCATGCGCGCCTCAACCCGGTCCTTGAGGCGAAGGTATTTGTTGAGGTCTTCGGTTGGCCAGAAATTGACCATGCGGATCGAGGCGTTACAGCTGCCGATGCGGTCAATCCGCCCAAACCGTTGGATGAGGCGCACTGGATTCCAGTGGATATCCACATTCACGAGCAGGTCGGCGTCCTGAAGATTCTGACCCTCGGAGATGCAGTCCGTGGCGATCAATAGGTCGATCTCGCCGACCGTCTCGGCTCCGCGCATGCCTGCACGACGCTTCGCACGGGGCGCGAAGTTCACCAGCACATCCTGAAAGCGCGCCTGGCCGAAGGTCGTCTTGCAACCGTCACCCGTCACCAACGCCGCTTGCAGGCCGTGCTCACGCGCAAGCGGCAGCAACTCGTCGTAGAGATAACGTGCGGTGTCGGTGAAGGCCGTAAAGAGGATGACCTTCCGATTGGCCTCGCCGTCACGGTTCACCGTGGGATTGGCAGCCTTTGCGCTGATGATCTCCTTGAGGCGGTCAAGCTTGGCGTCGCGATCGGGCGTGACTTTGCGCGCCACTTCAGCCAACGCGGCAATCCGGTCGCGGTCGCGGCCCAACGCCGCCTTCCATGCGGCTCGGTCGAAGTGGGCCAGATTGTACTTGAGAGCGCCGCCGACCTCGAAGGCTTCCTCCAGCTCGTCGTCGAGTTCGATCTCGTCTGCAGTGGGCGCTTCGATCGCCGCGGTCCCATCGAAGCTGTCGAGATCACTGAGCCGTTGATCGATCCGCGCCATCATGCGGTCCATCGTCAGGCGGAAAGAACTTACGGAGCTTTCCAGACGCTTGAGAAAGCCGACCTTCATCATCGCGACAAGGTATTTCTCACGATTGGCTTGGTCGAAATTCCCCCCCTTGTCATAGAGCGCTCGATACTTTGGGAGCACAAAGGTCAGAGGTCCGTAGAGCGCAAGTTCCAGCGTGCTGATTGCGGTGTCCACTTCCTCAAACGCGGGAAACCCGCCTTGGCTGTCGATGCTAGAGAAGATCGATTCAGGCGCGGCGCGCTTTGGGAACCCGCCGATCTTGTCCATCGAGGCGGCGTAGTGGCGCTCAACGTGCTTGCGCGATCGCGCGATGGTGACGCCGTCAAGCAGCCCGAACAGCGCGGGCGGAAGCTTGTTCAACAGTTCACCGGCGTCGCGACTTCCGCTTTTCGTCCACTCGGCAAAGCGTCGCTGCGCGCCACCAATTAAGGCACCGAGATTGGGCACGCCGAGGTCGGCGAAGCCGTCGCCCTTGTCGGTGGAGATCAGGTCGAGTTGGGCCTTGAGGTCGCCGAGATCGTTGTTCACCGGCGTGGCCGAGAGCAGGAGAACCTTGGTCTTAAGGCCGGCTTTGATCACATCGTCCATCAGCCGCTCGTAGCGACTGCGGCGCCCGCCGGGACTCTTGTTCCGCGCAGCGCTTCGGAAATTGTGCGACTCGTCGATGACGACAAGGTCGTAGTTGCCCCATTCGATTCGATTTAGGTCGATATCGCCTACCTTCCCCCTTTCGCGCGAAAGGTCGGTGTGGGACAGCACCGTGTAGCCGAACCTGTCGTCGCGTAGCGGGTTCATCTCGCTGTTGTTGGTCGCGAGATATTCGGTCCAGTTCTCGCGCAGCTTCTTTGGGCACAGAACCAGAACGTTCTTGTTGCGCTTTTCGAACCACTTGATCACGGCGAGGGCGGTGAAGGTCTTACCCAAACCGACGCTGTCGGCAAGGATGCAGCCACCGTGCTTTTCGATTTTAGAGAGCACTGCCCGCAGGCCGTCGCGTTGAAAATCGAACAACGCGCGCCAGATGGCGGTTTGTTCGAAAGCTGTCTGCTGGATCAGCGCTTCTTCCGTTGCCTGATCAGCCAAAAACTCATCGAAGAGGTGCAACAGGGTCTTAAAGTAGACGAACTCAGGCGATGCATGGGCGTAGCTCGCCTCCAGCGTTCGCAGAACCTCTTCGCGGACGTCCTCGGTAAGGTTGGCGTCGCTCCATAGCTCATCGAACCAGGTCAACAGATCTTCACGGTCGCGATCGCCATCGACGACCAGGTTGAGTTCGAGGTTCGGCGACTCTCCCAGCCCCAGCCCGTTGATCGTGAAGTTCGAGCTGCCCAGAATCGCATGAGGACGGCGGCCGTCATCAATGTGGATCAGCTTCCCATGCAGCAAGCCGGAACGCTTGACCGACCGAATCTCAACCCGGTCCCTGATCCATTGGGCACAGCGTAGCGCTGCGGATCGCTGCCTGATTTGCTCCGTGAGGCGCAGCCCAGATTCATCGAACGAAAAGGCAGGCGGAACAAGGTTGGCGTTGTCGGCATCCCTAAGGAAACGCGGTTCGCCGAAGAGGAACCGCATCTGTCCGACGGAATCCAAGGTCACGCGGAGGCGGTCGTAAGCGAAGGTCGTAAAATAAGCCGAGACAACCGACAGATGGCTATCGGGCACCGCACGTTCGCTGATGAACTCGTGAACCGCCCCTCTGCTGCGATTATCCCTTATGCCCGATCGCGCCGTCGTCACGCCCGCTCCTATTGCAACGTCGCCTAGTGTCCGGGGCGATGGTAAATTCAAAGTCCACAGATGGGAGGTGTACATCTAGCTGACTGAGAACAACAAGATAGTGTTGGCCCGCCCGAGGTGGGGTGCCAACATCGATTAGGCGCGGTTCCGGAACGAAGCCCATCTTCTGGAGGTGTCGAAGGGCTAGACCCTACCCATCCCGAGCTCAGCACGTAGCGCGACCGACGACCTCGCCTGCCTCTCTGCAACGCCAACCGCCAACTTTCCCCGGTCATCGGTATAGACTGCCGCCTCACTCCTAGCCCGCGACATCGCCACGTACATTGATGCCTGATCGACAAGGTTGGCACGCCCGCTCTCGGCGTGGACCATGACGCGGTCGGCGGTTCGTCCCTGGGCAGCGTGCGCGGTTTGCACATAGGCGTGACGGATGTGCTGGTCGCGGGCGGCGTCGAGCGTCAAGATCTCAAGACGGCTATCTGTTCGACGCACTTCAATCGACCGCCCGTCCAGAACCCGTGTCACCTCCGCCTGCGCTCCGTTGGCGCGGGCGGTGGCATGGTCATTGCGCGTGAACTCGATCCGGTCGCCCTCGCGGAACTCGCGAGGAGCTTGAACGAAGGCCTCGGCCTGACCCCACTGCGCTGGCGCCCAGTCGAGTCTTCGCCCTTGCGCACTCACGAGCGCCACACGACCCTCGCGCGGATCGACTGCAGCCACGGTGAACGCCTCGCCACGTCGAATGCCGCGATCGGGGTTGCGCTGATTGAAGATCACGACTTCGCCCGCCTCATAACTATCGGCGAGCCGCGCCTCGGCCTTGGTTAGGTCCTTGGCGACGAGGGTCGAGGCGGTCACGGCGACCTCGCCCAAGATACCCTGGTCGATCAGACGCTGGCGGATTTCACCATTCAGCGCCTCCCGTCCCTCGCGAGAGGGATCGATGACAATGGTCCGTGCGCGCTCCTGGGAACTAAGTGCGGCGTAATCGGTGGCGATCAGGGCGCGACGCGCTTCTGGCGTCTTTGCCTCCAGGATCTTGCCACCACCTGCGTCCAGGGCGTCGAAGGCGCGGCGGATCTCACCCCGCAAGGTCGCTTCGACGGCTTCCTTGGTCTTGGCGTTGGTCTGGCGTACGATTTCCATGAGGTGAGCGGTCTCCATGCCGGCTGCCTGTAACTGTGTGAAGGCCGCGCCTGCACCGACGGACCCCAACTGCTTTACGTCTCCGACAAGCACTGTCCTTGCCTGGGCGCGTTCAGCCGCCTCTAGCAGGCGCGCCATATCGCGAGCGGAGACGAGGCTCGCTTCATCGACCAGCCAAATCTGCGGCTTTCCGGCCGGCGCGTCCGATCGGCTCTCCTGCACCTTCAGATGCCGAGCGAGAGTTTGGCCTTCGACCGCCAGCGCCTCGCCCAAGGTGTGGGCGGCGGAAGCCGATGGACCCAAGGCGCGGATTTCAAATCCGGCCGCGTCGGCGGCCTTGGCGAAGGTCGCCAGAACGGTCGTGGTCTTGGCCGTTCCTGCATAACCTTGGACCGCGACGACCTGGCTGCGGCTGGAGAGGAGTATGTGCGTCGCGGCCCGCTGATCCTGGGTCCACGTGTGACCACGATCCTCGCCACGTAAAACCGCCTCGGCCACGATCCGGGAGGCTTCGACCGGCCCGGCAAAGGCCGGCGCCATGCCGCGCCCCCGGTATTCTGCCTGAAGGAGACGATGCTCAGCGCTGATGTTGTCGGCGGTCGTGAACCCTGCGCCCTCGATCCCGCGCCGGTCAAAGAAGACACGCGGTGCCAGCTCGCCCATGACCTGGGCGCGCTCGATGGCGCGGTGGATCTCGGCCTGGCCAGCCCGGCCCATGGTTCGCCGGCCGGCCTCCATCTCCAGCTCGGCGGTGTTGAACACCGCTTGGCGCTCGCCCAGCTTCTCGGCCGCGAACCGGATCGCCGCGTGAGCGCAGGCCTCGGCCTCGCCCTGCACTTCCAGGCCATGCCGAGGGTCTGCCGCCCTGGCTTCTGCTGCCGCGACCATACCCGTCCGGGCCAAGCGATTGAAGCCCGCGGCGTCGGCCGTGGCGCGCCAGTCGGCCACCAGCTCGGCTCGATCGCTGGCCTGCTTGCCGACACGCGTGTCGAGTGTGGCCATCTGCTTTTCGGCGGCGGTGGCCGTCTCCAGAGTCTTGCCGCGCTGGGCTAGGTGCGCCTCGATCTGGGCGGCGCGTTCGCTGAAGGCCTTTAGAACCTCCGCTGGCACGCCCTTGATTTCGAAGTTGGAGCCCTTGCTGGTCTCGACCTCGTATCCCAGCCGTCGTGCCTGAAGCGCCAGCTCTTGGCGGTAGATTTCGCCGATGGCCTTTTGCTGCTGGAAGAAGCTGCGGCCCTCCATGCTGCGCCAGACACCCTTGGCGTCCTTGGTCGCGTTCAAGATCACGTTGTGGGTGTGAAGTTGCGGATCTTGGGCTCGGCTGGTCTCGTGACGGAACGTGGCCGCGATTAGCGAGCCGGTGCGCACCTGCTCCACCTGGCCGCCTTCGCGGATACGAGTCGCGGCTCCATTCCGCTCGGCGAAGGCCAGGGCGGTCGCCGCCGCCTGATCGTGCGCCGAGATCAAGCGCTTGTCCCCCGCGACCAGGGCCATTACCGACACCGATTTGGGCGCGCTGAAGGTCAGATCCCAACCGGGTCGATGTTCGCGCTCGCCATTGCGGACCGTCCCAAGCACCTGGCCGGAGGGAAGAGCGCCATCGAGCAGGGCTTTGAACTGGTCGCGGTCGACTGGACCCTCCAAGTCCAAAGCCTCCGCGCCTTTGCCCTGCCAGGCGCTGGGCGCCAGGCCGCCCTCGGAATAATAGTCGTCGGCCTCGTAGTAGCTCGCTGCTTGGTTTGAGCTGGAGATCCCGGAAATGGTGGCGACCATCAGACCGGCCCGCCTTCGGGAATGAGCGGTCCCGACGCTGGCGTCGGCGTCACGCCCCAGAGGGTGTCGGCGACCTCGCCGGGAACATAGCCGGGCTGACGCGGCGCGCCGCGCTTGAGGATATGACGATTGTTCAACCGAATGCGCGCCACTGGCAGGCCGTCGGGAAGCTGCAAAAAGCCGTCGTGACGCGGCAGCCGAAACTCACTCTCTATAAGAGCGGCGCGGATCTGGCGCTGGCTCCCCAGTGAGGTGCGCCCCTTTCCGACCTCAAGGGCCAGGGACTCGGTGGTGCCGCGCATCTCAATCTCAACCTCACCCACCGTCTGGCTAGCCCATTTTCGGCTGTCGGCGTCGATGAGCTGAAGGAAGAGCTTGGTGTTGGTGCAGCCCAACAGGGCCTCGGCGCCGTCCTTGCCATAGCGGCTTCGCATTTGGCCGATTGCCTGGAAGGTCAGGACGACCGCCGCGCCGAACTTGCGGCCCTGCGGCAGCAGACGTTGCAGGTTATCGACCTTGGGAATGTCTGGAAGCTCGTCGAGCATCATCCAGACCCGCCGGCTAGGGTGTGGGTCCAGGCCGAGCATCGCACCGGCGGCGCACTCCAGCCAGCAAGCCAAAAGCGGCTTGGTCGCTTCGAAATAGTCCTCCTTACGGGGCACGAAGATCCAGGGCTTGGGCCCTTGGATCTGGTCCAGCCCTTTGAAGAAGGCGCGGAAGCTGAACGTCCCGCCGAGGCCCGGCGCGGCGCGCAGGTATTGCAGCAGGTTGACCGCCTCGGAGAGCATGAACMGCACCGAGCCGCTGGCGCGGTCGGCGTCATCCTCGAAGGTCCGCGC
>NZ_JBFTZS010000030.1:0-18883 GCF_056406675.1 Caulobacter sp. P1_B12_2
CCAGGGCGGCGATGTCGGCGAAGCGGGTGGAGCCCGCGAAACCGTAGATGAGCGAAGCGCCGTACAGCAGCAGGCCCGACGACAGGGCGCCCAGCACGAAGTACTTCAGGCCCGCTTCCGACGACTTGGCGTCGTCGCGGCGGAAGGCCGCCAGGACGTACAGGGCCAGCGACTGCAGCTCGACGCCGATATAGAGGCTGATCAGGTCGCCGGCCGAGGCGGTGACGCCCATGCCCAGCGCCGACAGGATCACCAGCACGGCGAATTCGAACTTCTGGTCGCCGCGGACGGCCAGCCAGCGGTCGCCCAGCACGATGGCCACCGCGCTGAAGCCGTAGATCGCGACCTTGGCGTAGGTGGCGGCCGCGTCGGCGGAATAGACGCCGTTGAAGGCGTGGCCGTGCGGTCCGACCACGGCGGCCACCGCCGCGCCCAGCAGGGCCAGGACGGCCGCGCCGGTGAACAGCGGCGTGACCTTGCCGTGGAAAGCGCCCCAGACCAGCAACACCAGGGCCGAGGCCCCGAGGATCACTTCGGGAAGAACGAGGGAGAAGTTGGCGGCGAACGTCATGGGGTCCCTCACCCGCCCACGGCGGCGCGCCAGGCGCCGACGAGCCCGTCGACGGACGACGCGGTCAGGTTGAAGATGAGATTGGGATAAACACCGAGCACCAGGGTGCCGATGATCAGCGGGGCGAAGATCAGGATCTCGCGAGCGTCCAGATCGGTGATGGTCTTGAGCTCGGGATTGACGATCTCGCCGAACATCACGCGACGGTACAGGTTCAGCGCGTAGACCGCCGACAGGATCACGCCCGTGGTGGCGACGATCGCCGTCCAGGTCGAGGCCTGATAGGTCCCTGTCATGGTCAGGATCTCGCCGACGAAGCCCGAGGTGCCCGGCAGGCCGACATTGCCCATCGTGAACAGCATGAACACCGCAGCGTACCAGGGCATGCGGTTGGTCAGTCCGCCGTAGAAGGCRATCTCGCGGGTGTGCATGCGGTCATAGACCACGCCGACGCAGAGGAAGAGCGCGCCCGAGATCAGGCCGTGGCTCAGCATCTGGAAGATCGCGCCCTGCTCGCCCGCCACGTTGCCCGAGAATATGCCCATGGTCACGAAGCCCATGTGGGCGACCGACGAATAGGCGATCAGCTTCTTGATGTCGGTCTGACGGAAAGCGACCAGCGAGGTGTAGACGATGGCGATGGCCGACATCGCGAACACCAGCGGCTGGAACAGCTCCGAGGCGTTAGGGAACATCGGCAGGCTGAAGCGCAGGAAGCCGTAGCCGCCCATCTTCAGCAGGATGCCCGCCAGGATCACCGAACCGGCCGTCGGAGCCTCGACGTGGGCGTCGGGCAGCCAGGTGTGGACCGGCCACATGGGCATCTTGACCGCGAAGCTGGCGAAGAAGGCCAGCCACAGCCAGGTCTGCAGCCACGGGGCGAACTTGAAGACCATCAGCGCCGGGATCGACGAGGTGTGGGCGATGGCGATCATCGACAGGATCGCCGCCAGCATCAGCACCGAGCCGAGCAGCGTATAGAGGAAGAACTTGTAGGCCGCGTAGACCCGGCGCTTGCCGCCCCAAATGCCGATGATCAGGAACATCGGAACCAGGCCGCCCTCGAAGAAGAGGTAGAACAGGATCAGGTCCAGGGCGCAGAACACGCCGACCACCAGGGTCTCGAGCACCAGGAAGCAGATCAGGTACTCGACCACGCGCTTATCGACCGACTTCCAGCCGGCGATGATGCAGATCGGCAGCAGGAAGGTGGTCAGCAGGACGAACAGGATCGAGATCCCGTCCACGCCCATGCGGTAGTGCAGACCCGCAAACCAGTTGAGGTCTTCCACGAACTGGAAGCCCGGGTTCTTGGCGTCGAACTGGGCGACCAGCACGACCGACAGGGCGAAGGTGACCAGGGTGGTCGCCAGGGCGATCCACCGGGCCAGGCTGTCCGTCTTGGCGTTGTCGCCCTGCGCGGCGCGAACCGCCAGCAGCAGGACCACGCCGATGAGCGGAGCGAAGGTTGTGAGGCTGAGAAGGCCGGTCATCGATCTTCCCTAGTGGAAGCGGAACAGGGCGTAGGCCAGCAACCCGGCGACACCGAGCAGCATGACGAACGCGTAGTGATAGAGGTAGCCGGACTGCAGCTTGCCGGTCCGACGGCCGACGTCGTAGCTGACGGCGCTGACGCCGTCGGGTCCGAAGCCGTCGATCAGCTTCTGGTCGCCGCCCTTCCAGAACAGGTCGCCGAGGAACTTGGTCAGGCGCACGAAGGTGGCCTGGTACAGCTCGTCGAAGAACCACTTGTTGTAGAAGAACACGTACAGCGGGCCGTTGCGGGCCGCGAGCGCGGCGCCGAGGCGCTCATTGCCCTTGATCAGATAGACCCAGACGGCGATCAGCAGGCCGAGGATCGAGGCGACCAGCGGGCTGTACTTCACCCACTCGGCCACTTCATGGGCCTCGTGCAGCACGTGGTTGGTCGGGGCGTTGTAGATCGCGCCGCGCCAGAACTCTTCCTGGTGGTGACCCACGAAGAAGTCGACGAACACGAAGCCGGCGAAGATCGCGCCGATCGACAGCACGATCAGCGGAACCAGCATCACCCACGGGCTCTCGTGCGGCTTGTGATCATGGCCGTGGCCGTGATCGTCATGCGCGTGATCGTCTGCCAGCGGCTCGTCATGGGTCTCGGCGTGGGCGTGGTCGTCATGACCATGGGCGGCGTGCGCGTCATGAGCATGGTGATCGTCGTGACCCCAGCGGGCCTGACCGTTGAAGGTGAAGAAGGCCAGCCGCCACGAGTAGAACGAGGTCAGGCCGGCCACCAGCACGCCGATCGCCCAGGCGAACATCGCGATGCCGTTGTGGCCGCCGGCGGCGTAGGCCGCCTCGATGATGGTGYCCTTCGAGTAGAAGCCCGCGAAGCCCAGGTGCAGCGGCGGCAGGCCCAGACCCGTGATGGCGATCGTGCCGACGGTCATGGCGATGAAGGTCACCGGCAGCAGCTTGGCCAGGGCGCCGTACTTCCGCATGTCCTGCTCGTGGTGCATGCCGTGGATCACCGAACCGGCGCCCAGGAACAGCAGCGCCTTGAAGAAGGCGTGGGTGAACAGGTGGAACATCGCCGCCTGGTAGGCGCCGACGCCGGCCGCGAAGAACATGTAGCCCAGCTGCGAACAGGTCGAATAGGCGATGACCCGCTTGATGTCGTTCTGGGTCAGGCCGACCGTGGCCGCGAACAGGGCCGTGATCGCGCCGATCACCGTGACGATGTTCTTGGCGACGGGCGCGTATTCGAACATCGGCGACAGCAGGCACAGCATGTAGACGCCGGCGGTGACCATGGTCGCCGCGTGGATCAGGGCCGAGACCGGGGTCGGGCCTTCCATGGCGTCCGGCAGCCAGGTGTGCAGGAAGAACTGCGCCGACTTGCCCATCGCGCCGATGAACAGCAGGAAGCAGGCGATGTCGACCAGCGGGAAGGTGTGTCCGGCGAACTCCCAGGTGCGCGCGGCGCTGGTCGCGATCATCGGGAACAGTTCGTGGAACTGGATCGTGCCGTAGGCCCAGAACGTGGTCATGATGCCGAGGGCGAAACCGAAGTCGCCCACGCGGTTGACGACGAAGGCCTTGATGGCCGCGGCGCTGGCCGACGGCTTCTTGAACCAGAAGCCGATCAGCAGGTACGAGGCCAGGCCCACGCCTTCCCAACCGAAGAACAGCTGCATGAAGTCGGCGGCGGTGACCAGCGCCAGCATGGCGAAGGTGAACAGCGACAGGTAGGCGAAGAACCGGGGCTTGTCCGGATCCTCGGCCATGTAGCCCCAGCTGTAGATGTGCACGAGGGCCGAGACCGTCGTCACCACGATCAGCATCACGCACGACAGGGCGTCGATGCGGATGGACCAGTTGGAGACGAAGTTGCCCACGTGGATGAAGGGCAGCAGGTCGACCGTGAAGGCCTCCATGTGACCCCAGGTCCACTGGCTGAACGTGTACCAGGACAGGGCGCAGGCCAGGATCAGGCCGCCCGTGGTGATCGCCTGCGAGGCGACGTCGCCGATGCGGCGGCCGAACAGGCCGGCGATGATCGCGGCGATCAGCGGCGCGAAGACGATGATGGTGACGAGAGTCTGCACTGCGATCAGCCCTTCATCACGCTGGCGTCGTCGACGGCGATGTCTCCGCGGTTACGGAAGAACGTCACCAGGATGGCCAGGCCGACGGCCGCTTCGGCCGCGGCGACGGTCAGCACGAACATGGCGAAGACCTGCCCCGTCACGTCATGCAGATAGACCGAGAAGGCCACCAGGTTGATGTTCACCGCCAGCAGGATCAGCTCGATCGACATCAGGATGACGATGATGTTCTTGCGGTTCACGAAGATGCCGAAGACGCCGATCGTGAACAGGATCGCGGCGACGACGAGATAGTGAGACAGGCCGATCATTCGCTGATCCCCTCGCCCGGCTTGATCTGCACGATTTCCATCCCGGTCTTAGGCGTGCGGGCGTTCTGCAGGCCGATGTTCTGGCGCTTGACGCCCGGCTTGTGACGCAGGGTCAGGACGATGGCGCCGATCATGGCCACCAGCAGCACCAGGCCCGCCAGTTGGAAGAAGAAGATGTAGTCGGTGTACAGCACGCGGCCGATCGCCTCGGTGTTCGGCACGCCGACCGGCGAGGCCAGGGGTTCGGCGTTCTTGCCCGCCGCGCCGCCGGTCACCACCGAAGCGGCGACCATGATCATCTCGATCGTCAGCACGCCGCCGACCAGGCCGCCGATCGGCAGGTACTGGGCGAAACCCTGCCGCAGCTCGGCGAAGTCCACGTCGAGCATCATCACGACGAACAGGAACAGCACCGCGACCGCGCCCACATAGACGACGATCAACAGCATCGCCAGGAACTCCGCGCCCAGCAGGACGAAGAGGCCGGCGGCCGAGAAGAAGGCGGTGATCAGGAAGAGCACCGA
The DNA here is from genome assembly GCF_056406675.1 of Caulobacter sp. P1_B12_2. Lineage (NCBI taxonomy): Bacteria > Pseudomonadati > Pseudomonadota > Alphaproteobacteria > Caulobacterales > Caulobacteraceae > Caulobacter > Caulobacter sp. P1_B12_2. The sequence goes on from NZ_JBFTZS010000030.1 coordinate 4,994, forward strand.
GTGCACGGGGTTCTTGGCCGAGACGACGAGAAGACCCGCCACCACGGTCGCTACCGCGAGCAAATAGAAAGCTATCGCCTGCAAGGCAGGTGCTCCCTCAGAAAACCATAAAACACGACGAGCCGGACGGCCCGCCGCTAACCCTCGGAATCGCGCCCCGTCCTTTAGCGGTAGGGCGCGTCCAACTCCAGATTCTTCGCGATCAGCCGTTCCCAACGGTCGCCGTTGTCGAGCAGCTTTTCCTTGTCGTAGTAAAGTTCTTCACGCGTCTCGACGGCGAACTCGATGTTCGGTCCCTCTACGATGGCGTCCACCGGGCAGGCCTCCTGGCACAGGCCGCAGTAGATGCACTTGACCATGTCGATGTCGTAGCGGGTCGTGCGGCGGCTGCCGTCGTCGCGCGGCTCGGCCTCGATGGTGATGGCCTGGGCCGGGCAGATGGCTTCGCACAGCTTGCAGGCGATGCAGCGTTCTTCGCCCGACGGATAGCGACGCAGGGCGTGCTCGCCGCGGAAACGGGGCGACTGCGGGCCGCGCTCGTTCGGATAGATCACGGTCTTCTTCGGCGCGAGCATGTACTTGATGCCCAGGCCGAAGGCGCCCGCGAAGTCGAGCAGGGCCACGCCCTTGATCGCCTGTGTGATGCGCTGGAACACCAGAGCTCTCCTAACACTTCTCTTTTGGGAAGGGACGCGCGTCCCTGCCCGCTTCGATCTGTTCCCGGCGAATAGCCTGCCGGGTAATGCATTCCTTGGCCTTGGCGTCGGCCTTGCGCCGCGCCTCCACCTGCTCGTCCATGGAAGCTGTCTGCGGCGGCCGGATGCCCCGCGGATGCTCCCAGGCGGCGCAACCGGACAGGGCGATCATCGAGATCAGTCCAATCCAGCGCGCCCTGTGCGTCATTTTCCGCCCTTCGGAATGACGCACGTGTAGTTCGAAAGCTGGGTGGGGTCGCCCCCATCCTGCTTGGCTTCGATCTTGCCACCGTCGGCGGCGCATCTCTCGCTGTCCCGGCGCAGCTGGTCATAGCCGACCGTGCCGCGCCCCAGCGAATACGACGCCTTGACCGGGGCGGCGCCGTCGGCCGCGCAACCGGCCAGGGCCAGGGCGAAACCGGCGATCACCAGGTATGTCGTGCTGGCGATCACCCCTGCAGTCCGAAGACGCGCCAGGCCGAGACCAGCATGACCAGCACCAGCGACATCGGCAGGAAGACCTTCCAGCCCAGGCGCATCAGTTGGTCGTAGCGGTAGCGGGGCACGATGGCCTTGGCCATGGCGATCATGAAGAACGCCACGACGATCTTGAAGTAGAACACCAGGGCCAGCAGGAAGTTGACGAGGAATGGCGGCCAGCCGGCCGTGAAGCCGATCGGGAAGCCCGGGTTCCAGCCGCCGAAGAACAGCACGCTGATCATCGCGCACATCAGGACGATGTTGGAATATTCGGCGACCATGAACAGCAGGTACGGGGTCGAGCTGTACTCGACCTGATAGCCGGCCACGAGTTCGGATTCGGCTTCGGGAAGGTCGAACGGAGGGCGGTTGGTCTCGGCCAGGGCCGAGATGAAGAACATGCCCATGGCGATGATCATCACCGGCGCCAGGATGATGTTCTTCAAGCCCGCGCCGCCGAACACGTTCCAGTTCCAGATCCAGCCCGATTGTTGCTCGACGATGGAGCTGAGGTTCATGGTGCCGGCCAGCAGGATCACCGTGATGATGATCAGGCCGATCGACACTTCGTACGACACCATCTGCGCCGCCGAGCGCAGCGCGCCCAGGAACGGGTACTTCGAGTTCGAAGCCCAGCCGCCCATGATGATGCCGTAGACGCCCAGCGAGCTCATCGCCAGCAGGTACAGGACGCCGACATTGAGGTTGGACACGACCCAGCCCGGCGCGAACGGCACCACGGCCCAGCCCACGAAGGCCAGGACCAGGCTCAGCAGCGGAGCCAGCAGGAAGATCACCTTGTCGGCGCCCGCCGGGATGATGATTTCCTTCAGCACGAACTTGAAGAAGTCGGCGAAGGACTGCAGCAGGCCGAACGGACCCACCACGTTGGGGCCTTTGCGCATCTGCACGCCGGCCCAGATCTTGCGGTCGGCCAGCAGCAGGAAGGCCAGGCTCAGCAGGACCCAGATCACGACCAGCAGGATCCCGCCGGTGGTCAGCAGGGTCCAGGAAACGGCGGGGTTGGCGAGGAAAGCCGAGAGCGCTTGCATCGGCCTACTCCGCCGCGATCTTGGCGGCGCCGGAAACCGTGGCCGCGCATTCGGCCATGGTCACGCTGGCGCGCGCGATGGGGTTGGTCAGGTGGAAGGCCTTGATCGGGCTCTCGAACGGAGCGTCCGACAGCTCGCCTGCGCCGCCTAGGCCCGACAGGTCGAACGCGGTCGGGATCGAGCCCGGCGCGAAGTCGATCTGGCCGAAGGTCGGGTGCTCGGCGAACAGCCGGGCGCGCAATTGGTCCAGGCTGTCATAGGGCAGCTTGTGACCCAGGTGCTCGGACAGGGCCCGCAGGATCGACCAGTCTTCCTTGGCCTCGCCCTTCGGGAACACCGCCCGTTCGCCCATCTGGACGCGGCCTTCGGTGTTCACGTAGAGGCCGTTCTTCTCGGTATAGGCCGCGCCCGGCAGGATGACGTCGGCCTTGTGGGCGCCGGCGTCGCCGTGAGTGCCCAGATACACCTTGAAGGCGTCCGAAGCGGCGGTCTCGCACTCGTCGGCGCCCAGCAGGAACAGCACGTCCAGCGCGCCCGGCTTCAGCATCTCGCCGGCGGTCAGACCGCCCTCGCCCGGGACGAAGCCCAGGTCCAGGCCGGCCACGCGGGCGGCGGCGGTGTGCAGCACGTTCCAGCCGTTCCAGCCGTCGCGAACGACGCCGAAGGTCTTGGCGACCGCGGCGGCGGCCTTCAGCACGGCGGCGCCGTCGGCGCGGCTGAGTGCGCCCTGGCCGATGATGATCGCCGGACGTTGGGCGTTCTTCAGGGCGGTCACGAAGTCGTTCTTGGCCTTGGCCAGGCCCGACAGGGTCTGGGTCCCGGCGCCGAGATAGTCGTAGTCGAAGGTCAGGTCGGCCTGTTCGCCGATCACGCCGAAGCGGGTCTTGCCGGCGATCCACTGCTTGCGGAAGCGGGTGTTCAGGACCGGAGCCTCGAGGCGCGGGTTGGCGCCGATGAACAGCACCACGTCGGCGTTCTCGATGCCGGCGATGGTCGAGTTGAACAGCCAGCTTTCGCGCGGACCAGCGCCCAGGGTCGAACCGTCCTGGCGGGCGTCGAGGTTATTGACGCCAAGGGCGGTGAACAGATCCTTGGTGGCCTTCAGGCTTTCGGCGTCCTGCAGGTCGCCGGCGATCACGCCGACGCGGTCAGCCGGAGCGACCTTGATCTTGGCGGCGACAGCGGCGAAGGCCTGGGCCCAGGTCGCCGGTTGCAGGCGGCCGCCGACGCGGACGTACGGACGGTCCAGGCGCTGACGCTGCAGGCCGTCGACGGCGTAGCGCGTCTTGTCGGAGATCCACTCCTCGTTGACGTCCTCGTTGACGCGCGGCAGCACGCGCAGCACCGCGGCGCCGCGAGCATCGACGCGGATGGCCGAGCCCAGGGCGTCCATGACGTCCACGCTCTCGGTCTTCTTCAGCTCCCAGGGCCGCGCCTCGAAGGCGTAGGGCTTGGAGGTCAGAGCGCCGACCGGGCACAGGTCGATGACGTTGGCGCTGAGCTCCGACGTGACGGCCGCGCCAAGATAGGTCGTGATTTCAACGTCTTCGCCGCGCGAGATCAGGCCGATCTCCGGCGAGCCGGCGACTTCGGTGATGAAGCGGACGCAGCGCGTGCACTGGATGCAGCGAGTCATCACGGTCTTGATGAGCGGGCCCATGGCCTTCTCTTCAACCGCGCGCTTGTTCTCGTGATAGCGGCTGTCGTCGCGGCCATAGCCCATGGCCTGGTCCTGCAGATCGCACTCGCCGCCCTGGTCGCAGATCGGGCAATCCAGCGGGTGGTTGATGAGCAGGAACTCCATCACCCCTTCGCGGGCCTTCTTGACCATCGGGGTCTTGGTGAAGATCTCCTGGCCCTCGGCGGCCGGCAGGGCGCAAGACGCCTGCGGCTTCGGCGGACCGGGCTTCACCTCGACCAGGCACATGCGGCAGTTGCCGGCGATGCTCAGACGCTCGTGATAGCAGAAGCGCGGGATCTCTTCCCCGGCCAGTTCCGCGACCTGCAGAACCGTCATGCCGGGCTCGAACTCGACCTCGACGCCGTTGACCTTGGCGATAGCCATTTACTTACTCCGCCGCGATCAGACTGGCGCCCTGCACGTGCAGGCGACCCGTCCGGTACGATGCAATCCGGTCTTCCACCTCGTGGCGGAAGTGACGGAACAGGCCCTGGATCGGCCAGGCGGCCGCGTCGCCCAGGGCGCAGATGGTGTGACCCTCGACCTGGGTCGTGACGTCCAGCAGGGTGTCGATCTCTTTCGGATCGGCCTCGCCCGTGGCCATGCGCTCCATGACCCGCCACATCCAGCCGGTGCCTTCGCGGCACGGCGTGCACTGGCCGCAGCTCTCGTGCTTGTAGAAGTAGCTCAGGCGGGCGATGGCGCGGACCAGGTCGGTGTCCTTGTCCATGACCATGACGGCGGCGGTGCCCAGGCCCGACTTCAGGGCGCGCAGGGCGTCGAAGTCCATCGGCAGGTCTTCGCACTGTTCGGCCGGAATCATCGGCACCGAGGCGCCGCCCGGGATCACGGCCTTCAGGTTTCCCCAGCCGCCGCGAACGCCGCCGCAGTGATCCTCGATCAGCTGGCGGAAGGGGATGCTCATCGCCTCTTCGACGTTGCAGGGCAGGTTCACGTGGCCCGAGACGCAGAACAGCTTGGTGCCGGCGTTGTTGGGACGGCCAAAGCCGGTGAACCAGGCCGCGCCGCGACGCAGGATCGTGCCGGCGACGGCGATGCTTTCGACGTTGTTGACGGTCGTGGGCATGCCGTAGAGGCCCGCGCCGGCCGGGAACGGCGGCTTCAGGCGCGGTTGGCCCTTCTTGCCTTCCAGGCTTTCCAGCAGGGCCGTCTCTTCGCCGCAGATATAGGCGCCGGCGCCGTGGTGGACGTAGATATCGAAGTCCCAGCCGTGGACGTTGTTCTTGCCGACCAGCTTGGCGTCGTAGGCCTGCTTGATGGCGGCTTCCAGCACTTCGCGTTCGCGGACGTATTCGCCGCGGATGTAGATGTAGCAGGCGTTGGCCAGCATGGCGCGGGAGGCGATCAGGCAGCCTTCGATCAGGAGGTGCGGGTCATGCCGCATGATCTCCCGGTCCTTGCAGGTGCCCGGCTCGGATTCGTCGGCGTTGACGACCAGGTAGTGCGGACGACCGTCCTTCACTTCCTTGGGCATGAACGACCACTTCAGGCCGGTGCCGAAGCCCGCCCCGCCGCGGCCGCGCAGGCCGGAGTTCTTCATGTTGTCGATGATCCAGTCGCGACCCGCGTCCAGGATGTCCTTGGTGCCATTCCAGCAGCCGCGCTTCTTCGCACCTTCCAGGCCCCAATCATGGAGGCCGTAGAGGTTGGTGAAGATGCGGTCCTTGTCTTCGAGGATACCGACCATGACTCAGCTTTGCGGATCGAATGGATGGGCGCGCACATACCGCGTCCGACGAATGATGACATAGGCGAAAAGCGACCAGGCGGCGCCGATCACCAGGAAAGCGACGGGAACCGCCCAGGCGGGGGCTCCCTGGCCCATCCGACCCCAGATCAGGAGCAGGGCTCCGATCAGGGAGCCGAGCAGGCCCGCGATGCGCTCGTTGCGGTAAAGACCACGGATGGACTTCACATAGGCAACACGCCGTTCCAGTTCAGAAGGGGCCAGGAGTTCAGGATCGCCGGTCACGACGTCTTGCCCTCCTCGTCCTGCTTGGCGGCCTTCATCCAGCCCAGGATGAACCAGAGCTGCGCGCCCAGCCCGACGGCGATGGCGCCGATGAACACCGGCGCCAGCCAGCCGATCCCGGCCGCGACGTAGCCGATGATCGCCGCGCCGGCCAGCACGAAGCAGACCACGTCGATGGCGAACATCGTGGTCAGGCGCTTCTTCTGGATGGCGTCGGCGTGATTCATTCGACGATCTTCGGGTTGGACTTGGCGGTCACGGCGGCCTTGGCTTGCGCGGCGTGACGCAGGGTGACGATCAAGGTGGGCAGGCCGCCCAGGATGATCAGCCCGAAAAAGACCGGCATCTGGTTCCAGGTCAGAAAGGCCCATAGGGCCAAGCCCGTGCACGTCCAGTTGAAGACGAGCGCAAGCCAGAAGGCTTTCGACTTCACCAGGCCGGACATGTCGGGCTTCTGAGCCATCAGGCCGCGGGCTCCGTCTTCGGAGCTTTCTTGGGCTTCTCGGGCAGGTTGGGGATCTTGATCTTCTTGGCCAGCGAGCCGTCGTACAGCTTCGGATCCGTCAGGGTCTGGATCGCCCCCTTGGGCTCCGACGCGCCACGGCCGTCATAGCTGCCCGGCTGGGGCGACTTGCCGGCGGCGAAGTCGTCGAGGATCTGGGCCAGGCTCTCCGGCGTCAGGTCTTCGTAATAATAGTCGTTGATGGCGGCCATCGGCGCGTTGCAGCAGGCGCCCAGGCACTCGACCTCTTCCCAGCTGAACTTGCCGTCGGCCGAGACGTCGTTGGCTTCGCCGATCTTGGCCTTCAGCACGGCCTTCAGGTCCAGCGCGCCACGCAGCTGGCACGGCGTGGTGCCGCACAGCTGGACGAAGGCGACCTTGCCGACCGGCTGCAGCTGGAACATCACGTAGAACGTGGCGACCTCCAGCACGCGGATGACCGGCATCGCCAGTTGCTTGGCGATCTCCTGGATGGCGGGCTCGGACACCCAGCCTTCCTGCTTCTGGGCCAGCCATAGCATCGGGATCACCGCCGACTGCTTGCGCTCGGCGGGATACTTGGCTTTCCACCAATCGRCCTTGGCCTGGCTCTCGATCGAGAACGCAAAGCTGACCGGTTGATCCTTGGCTAAACGACGGACGCTCATCGTGCGAAATCCACGCGGGCGATCTTGTCGCCCTTGAAGGTGTAGATGGCGGCGACCTCGAAGGTCGGATCGCCGTTGCCGCGGTCGACGCGCTCGTGATCGATCACGTTCGCGCCCACCACGATGCGGTTGACCAGCTCGGCCTTGTTGCCCGGAAAGTCGGCGAAGGTCTTGGCGTAGAACGCCCGATAGGCCTCGATGCCGGTGCGCGCCACATCGCCGTTCAGCCCCGCCACGACGACGTCTTCGGCGAAGTGGGCGCAGTGGGCATCCAGGTCCTGGGCGTTGTAGGCGTCCAGCTGAGCTTGAGCCACCTTTTCGAGATTAGGGGATTCCAGACTCACCGGTCGACCTCGCCGAAGACGATGTCGRGCGAACCCAGGATGGCCGAGACGTCGGCCAGCTGGTGGCCGCGGTTCATCCAGTCCATGGCCGCCAGGTGCGAGAAGCCCGGAGCCTTGATCTTGCAGCGATACGGCTTGTTGGTGCCGTTGCTGACCAGGAACACGCCGAACTCGCCCTTGGGCGCTTCCACGCAGGAATAGACCTCGCCTTCCGGCGTGCGGAAGCCTTCGGTGTAGAGCTTGAAGTGGTGGATCAGGGCTTCCATCGACCGCTTCATCTCGGCGCGGCGCGGCGGGGCGACCTTGTTGTCCTCGGTCATCACCGGGCCGGGCGTGGCGCGCAGCTTTTCGACGGCCTGCAGGATGATCTTGGTCGACTCGCGCATCTCTTGCATGCGGCACAGATAGCGATCGTAGCAGTCGCCGTTCTTGCCCAGCGGGATGTCGAACTCGAAGTCGCTGTAGCCCTCGTAGGGCTGATTGCGGCGCAGGTCCCAGGCGATGCCCGAGCCGCGAACCATCACGCCCGAGAAACCCCAGGCCAGCGCGTCTTCCTTGGTCACCACGCCGATATCGACGTTGCGCTGCTTGAAGATGCGGTTGTTGGTGATCAGGCCTTCGATGTCGTCGCAGATCTTCGGGAAGCCCTTGGCCCACTTCTCGATGTCGTCGATCAGTGACGGGGTCAGGTCCTGGTGGACGCCGCCCGGGCGGAAATAGTTGGCGTGCAGACGAGCGCCGCAGGCGCGCTCGTAGAACACCATCAGCTTCTCGCGCTCCTCGAAGCCCCAGAGCGGCGGCGTCAGGGCGCCGACATCCATGGCCTGGGTCGTCACGTTCAGCAGGTGGTTCAGCACCCGGCCGATCTCGCAGAACAGCACGCGGATGAGGCTGCCGCGCTTGGGCACGTCCACGCCCAGCAGCTTCTCGATGGCCAGGCAGAACGCATGTTCCTGGTTCATCGGCGCCACGTAGTCGAGGCGGTCGAAGTACGGGATGTTCTGGAGGTAGGTGCGGGCCTCCATCAGCTTCTCGGTGCCGCGATGCAGCAGGCCGATGTGCGGATCGACGCGTTCGACGATCTCGCCGTCCAGCTCCAGCACAAGGCGCAGCACGCCGTGCGCGGCCGGGTGTTGCGGACCGAAGTTGATGTTGAACTTGCGAACGGGGGTTTCCGGCACGGCCGGCAGCGACGGCGCGTCGTGGAAGAAGTCGGTCGCGGCGGCGGGGGAATTGGAACCAGTCATGACTCTTACGCGTCCCCTGCCCGCTTCTCAGCCTTCTCGTCGCCCGGCAGGGCGTACTTGGCGCCCTCCCACGGAGACAGGAAGTCGAACGCGCGGAACTCGGTGATCTTCACGGGCTCGTAGACCACGCGCTTCAGTTCGTCGTCATAACGGACCTCGACATAGCCCGTCATCGGGAAGTCCTTCCGCAGCGGATGGCCGTGGAAGCCGTAGTCGGTCAGGATCCGGCGCAGGTCGGGGTGGCCGTCGAAGAAGATCCCGTACATGTCGAAGGCCTCGCGCTCGAACCAGTCGGCGACCGGGAACACCGGCGTCACGCTGGGAACGGCGGTGTCCTCGTCGGTCTGCACCTTGAGGCGCACCCGGTGGTTCTTGATCAGCGACAGCAGGTGATAGACCACGTCGAACCGGCGCTCGCGCTCCGGATAGTCTACGCCCGTCAGGTCCACCAACTGGTGGAACCGATAGTCGGGATGGTCGCGCAGATAGGTCAGCGCCTGGACGATCCGATTGGACGGGCCCAGCAGGTTCAGCTCGCCGAACGCCACGTGCCAGGCGGTGATCGCCCCGGCCGAGTTGGCGACGATCGCCTGGCCCAGCGCTTCCAGGGGCGAAAGCGTCACTTCAGTGGAAACAACGTCGGTCATCGCTCGATCGTCCCCGTGCGACGGATCTTCTTCTGCAGTTGCAGCACGCCGTAGACCAGGGCCTCGGCGGTGGGCGGGCAGCCGGGCACATAGATGTCGATCGGCACGATCCGGTCGCAGCCGCGCACGACGCTGTAGCTGTAATAGTAGTAGCCGCCGCCGTTGGCGCAGCTGCCCATCGAGATGACGTAGCGCGGCTCGGGCATCTGGTCGTAGACCTTGCGCAGAGCCGGAGCCATCTTGTTGGTCAGGGTGCCGGCGACGATCATCACGTCCGACTGGCGCGGGCTGGCGCGCGGCGCGAAGCCGTAGCGCTCCAGGTCGTAGCGCGGCATGGCCGAGTGCATCATCTCGACGGCGCAGCACGCCAGGCCGAACGTCATCCACATCAGGCTGCCGGTGCGGGCCCAGGTGATCAGGTCGTCGGCGGCCGCCGTGACGAAGCCCTTGTCGGCCAGTTGACCCGACAGACCGTCGAAATAGGGGTCGTGCAGCTTGGGGTCATAGCCTTGCACCGTCGACCGCGCGGCCGAGCCGGCGGGAACGAGGGGCGAGCTAGGGGCCGCGCCAGTGGGGGGAATGATCACTCCCATTCGAGGGCGCCCTTCTTCCATTCGTAGATGAAGCCGACGGTCAGAACGCCAAGGAAGGTCATCATCGACCAGAACGCGAAGGCGGCCACGTCATGGGGCAGCTTCATCAACGAAACGGCCCACGGGAACAGGAAGGCCACTTCAAGGTCGAAGATGATGAACAGGATCGAGACCAGGTAGAACCGGACGTCGAACTTCATGCGCGCGTCGTCGAAAGCGTTGAAGCCGCATTCGTAGGCGGACAGCTTTTCCGGGTCCGGCGCCTTGGGGGCGAGCACCGCTGCGGCGAGGATGAAGGCGATGCCGATGACCGCCGCGATCCCTAGGAAGATCACGATCGGCAGATACTGGAGGAGGAAGGCGTTCATGACAGCCCTTGGCTTGAATCGAGCGGGTTGTAGCCCAGTGTTGTCGACGCTTCAAACGCCTGCGTCACATTGAGAAACGGTCGCAACTGGATCACCTCTACCTAACGACGGTCTGTAAAATTTGAGCCGGCCGCTTCGGTCTCGAACAATACGCCGGATCGCCGCCTTTGGGCCGTTCCGGACGAAATCGCGCACGCTCCGGCCACGTTTTGTCGCTTCTTCGATATCGCCGTTGACACGCCCATCGGCCCGACATATCAGACGCCCCTCGCCGCACGGCGGGTCGCACTTCGCTTCGGCGGAGCCTGATGCGGATGTAGCTCAGTTGGTTAGAGCGCCGGCCTGTCACGCCGGAGGTCGCGGGTTCAAGTCCCGTCATTCGCGCCACCTTCCCTGAAGTTGGCTGCTTCCCACCGCCAGGCCAGTCTATGGAAAACCGCGCCGGACATTTGTTCGCGCCCGACGCGGATGTAGCTCAGTTGGTTAGAGCGCCGGCCTGTCACGCCGGAGGTCGCGGGTTCAAGTCCCGTCATTCGCGCCACTTCCCCATTCTTCTTCCACCACAAGGCCTAGATCCCGCCGGGGATTCGGCTTCGTCGCGCCTCAATAGAATCGCGGGATCGGACCGGGATGCGGGGTCGGGGCGTCGAATTCGAAGAACTCCTCGTCGACGTAGCACCAGCCCCAACCCTCCGGCGGGTCGTAACCTTCGATGATCGGGTGGGCGGTCGCCTTGAAGTGCTTGGTGGCGTGCTTGTTTTTCGACTGATCGCAGCACCCCACATGGCCGCAGGTTCGGCAGAGCCGCAGGTGCAGCCAGGAATCACCTGTCTTCAGGCACTCCTCGCAACCGGCCGTGCCGGGCGTCACGTCCTGGATCTGTTCCAGATGGGTGCATTTCAGCGCCATGGCGGTCTCCCCTGGCCGCCCGAGCGGCCGAACTGTCCACAGGGATTACTGCGCGGATCGCGTCTTAATCGCTAGTACGAAGCGGTCGCCTTGAGGTTCGCGCCCCGCGTTCCGATCTAGCGTGCATGTCGCACGCCCATTCCCTGCCCTTTTCCGTCCTCGACCTGGCCCCCGTTCCGCAAGGAACCAGCGTCGGTCAGGCCCTTCACAACAGCCTGGACCTGGCCCGCCACGCCGAACGGCTCGGCTATCATCGCTACTGGCTGGCCGAGCACCACAACATGCCGGGCATCGCCAGCGCCGCGACCGCCGTGGTCATCGGCCACGTGGCGGCCGGCACCTCGACGATTCGGGTCGGTTCGGGCGGGATCATGCTGCCCAACCATGCGCCGCTGATGGTGGCCGAGGCCTTCGGCACCCTGGCCGCGCTCTATCCGGGCCGCATCGACCTGGGCCTGGGCCGCGCGCCCGGCACGGACCAAGCCACCATGCGGGCCCTGCGCCGCTACATGGGCGCGGTCGACAGCTTCGCCCAGGACGTCGTCGAGCTGCAGGCCTGGTTCCAGCCGGCCCAGCCGGGCCAGGCCGTGCGCGCCGTGCCGGGCGAAGGCCAGGACGTTCCGCTCTGGCTGCTGGGCTCCAGCACCTACAGCGCCCAGTTGGCCGCCGCCCTGGGCCTGCCCTTCGCCTTCGCCGCCCACTTCGCGCCGGATCAGCTGATGGACGCCATCGCCGTCTACCGACGGACGTTCAAGCCGTCCGCGGCCTTGGCCCAGCCCTATGTGCTGATCTGCATCGGGGTCTGCGCGGCCGACACCGACGACGAGGCCCGCCGCCTGTCCACGTCCAGCCAGCAGCAGTTCGTGGCGCTGAGGCGCGGCAATCCCGGCCTGTTGCCCCCGCCGGTCGACGATATCCGCGAGGTCGCTTCGGATTCGGAGATCGCCGGCCTGGATCACACCTTCCGCTATTCGGCGATCGGCTCGCCCGACACCGTCCGCGCCAAGATCCAGAAAGTGCTGGACGCCACCGGCGCGGATGAGCTGATGGCCGCCTCGCAGATCCACGACCACGGCGCGCGGCTGCGGTCCTACGAGATCCTGGCCCAGGTGCGCGGCGCGCTGACGAAAGCCGCCGCCTAGTTCCAGCCGATCAGTTCGGGGACGGGCGCGGGCGCGTCCTCGAACGCGGCGCAGCCGGTCAGCCGGCCATAGATCGCCGACAGCTTGCGGAACACCGGGTCCCAGCCGTGCCGCTGCTCGGCGCGTAGGCGGGCGGCGTGGCCCACGGCGGTCACGTCGCGGGCGAACACCGACTCGACCGCCTCGGCGAAGGCGCGAGCCTCCGAGGCCGTGGCCAGGGCGCCGACGGTTTCGTCCACCGACTCGGCCACGCCGCCGGCGTCGACGCCGATCACCGGCAGGCCGCAGGCCATGGCCTCCAGCACGATCAGCCCGAACGGCTCGTTGTCGTTGGCGTGGACGAAGGCGTCGCAGCCGGCCAGCACGGCCGCCAGGCCCTGCGGATCGCGCTGGTAGTCCATGCAGATCACCCGGTCGCTGGACGGCGCTCCGGCGCCCGCTCCGACGAACAGCAGCACATAGGGGTCRCCCAGGCGCTCGACCGCCTCGACCAGCACGTCCAGCTTCTTCTCCTTGGCCGGACGGCCTGCGAACACTAGGATCCGATGACGGCTGGTCAGGCCCAGCTTGCGCCGCAAGGCCTCTCGGTCGCCGCGGTTGGGATTGAAGATCTCGGTGTCGACGCCCAGCGGCAGGCCAATGGCGTTCTTGACCCCGGCCTCGATCAGCCGGCCGGCGATGAACTGGCTAGGCGCCACGGCCTGGTCGAACTGGCTGTAGATGGCCGCCCAGCGCTTCTGCACCGGCTTCTCCGCCCATTCGCCGATATGCAGCGCCGCCAGGGCGCCCAGGTCGGTGTGGCAGAAGCCGACGACCGGCACGCCCAGGGCGTCGCCGGCTTTCAGCGCCGCAAGACCCGGCGTGTACGGATCACCGGCCTCGATGATGTCGGGCCGCTGGCGGATGAGCCGCTCCATCCAGGCGTTCTTGACCACCGGCCAGCGATAGCCGTCGCCGAACGGCAGGGGCGCGGCGTAGATCGAAACCCGCCCGTGGCCGTCGTGCGCATCGCGCGGACCGGGCACCACCAAGGTGTGCCGGACCTGCGGCCGATTCGCCGCGATCCACGTCCGCTTGGAGTTCAGATAGCGACGCACTCCACCGCTGCGAGGCGCGTAGAGCATGGTGGTGTCAACCAGCCTGACCGGCTTTCCGCCGGGCCGGACCGCCCTGAACAGGGGTTCTTCTGCCTCGTTGAACGCCGAGAGCGGATCAAACCGCAAATCCATCACGCCGGAACCTCGCTTGTCAGCCGCGCCCGTCGTGACGGTCGCAGAGCCTTAAGACACTCACGGGGACGGAGGTTCCTCCGAAGCTGAACCGGTGTCCAGCGCTCGCAACGCGCCGCGACGCGAGAGCGCCTCGCGCAAGAGCATTTCAACCTGGGCGTTGACGCTACGCAGTTCAGCCGCGGCGAGAGACTCGACCGCGGCCAGCACCTCGGGACGCACGCGCATCAGAAACGCGCGGCGCCCGCTTTTCGGCGCGTCTGGGGGGGAAACGGCCAAGGGGTCAGCCGTACAGCGTGCCGGTGTTGACCACGGGCTGGGCCTCGCGGTCGGCGCACAGCACCACCAGCAAGTTGGACAC
>NZ_JBFTZS010000031.1:0-18078 GCF_056406675.1 Caulobacter sp. P1_B12_2
GACGAGGCGGCGGTGATCGACCTGGCGGCCCGAGCGCTGACCTTGGGACGCCGCACCCGGACAGCGCCGCCGACGGAGGCTGAACGCCGCCGCATCCGCGACGTGGTCCGGCATCTCGATGTCGCTTACGCCGAGCCGTGTGGGCTGGAGACCTTGGCCGCCATGGGTCAGGTCAGCCGCTTCCACTTCATCCGACTGTTTCGGGCGGTGACCGGCGAAAGCCCGCGCCAGTACCTGATCGGCGCGCGCCTGCGGGCCGCCGCCGACCGGCTGACCGACACCGCCGAGCCGATCACCCGCATCGCCTTCGACATCGGCTTCAACGACATCTCGCACTTCAACGCCACGTTCCGACGGGCGTTCGGGCTGTCGCCGACGGCATGGAGGAAGACGGCCTAGCGCTTCCGGCGGCCCCGGATCTTCGCTTCGTTACGTCCGGGGTGACAGTCTTCAGGAAAGCGCGCCCACCACCGTCTCGCACAGCCGGTGCGTCTCCAGCGCGTCCAGCGCCGACAGGCGCCGGCCATCGCGCACGGCGCTCAGGAAGTGCTCGCACATCGCCTCGAAGCCGCGCTGGCGCCCGACCGAGGTCCAGTTTCCGCGCCGGGTCAGGGCCTCGGTCGCGCCTTGGTCGATGACCTGGTCGATGTCGACGACCTTGCGCTTGAGGCCGTTGCCGGAGACCTCCAGCGTCTCCTCGCTGGCCCCGCTGACGCGGTTCATGATTCCGACCGCGTCGCGACCGTCGCCCGACAGCGACAGCACCACATGCTCGAGCCGTCCGTCGCGGACGCGGCCGCGTACGGCGACCTGATCCGCGTCCGGGGCCAGGAAGCGGATCGTGTCGACCACGTGAATATAGTCGTCGAACACCGCCCGGCGCACGTCGTCGAGCGGGCCGGGACGGTTCTTCTGCATCACCACCAGCGGCAGGTTCAGGGCCGCGGCGTCCTGGTAGGTCGGGGCGAAACGACGGTTGAAGCCGACCATCAGCGACACGCCGCGCGTCTCGGCCAGGTCGACCAGGGTCTCGCTCTGCGCGGCGGTGTCGGCGATCGGCTTGTCGACCAGCGTCGGCACACCGGCCTCCAGCAGGCGGCGTACGATGTCGGGATGGGCCGCCGTGGCGGCATGGACCAGCGCGCCGTCCAGGCCTTCGGCCAGGGCCGTATCGAGCTCCCTGTGCAGCCGCTCGACCCGCCACGCCGCGCCCAACTCGGCCAGGGCCTCCGCGCTGCGTGTGACGAAAACCAAACCCACATCGGCGCGCGGACCCAGCACCGGCAGGTAGGCCTTCCGGGCGATGTCGCCCAAGCCGATCATGGCGATGCGGAGAGGGGCGGGGCTCATGGCGCGCGGGTGTCCGTCAACAGGTGGTCGGCCAGGGCGCCAGCGTCCCAGGATTCTCCGCGCGGCGCGAGGAACAGCGGCGTCCCGTCCAGGAAGGGCGCCAGGGCCTGTGCGGTCTGGGTCAGATCCGGCGCGTCGAGGCTCTCGCTCATCACTACCGCCAGGATCCGGGCCCCGGCGGCGCGCAGGGCGACCAGGGCGGTCAGGACGTGACTGATCGTGCCGAGATACGAGCCCGCCACCAGCAGGACGGGGGCGCCCAAGGCGGCGACCATGTCGAGATTGGTCTCGCCGTCGGTCAGGGGCGACATCACCCCGCCGGCCCCTTCGACCAGCAGCAAGCCGTCTCGGAGCTCAGCGCCGCGGGCCACGGCGTCGATGACCATGTCGTCCAGCACCAGGGTCTGGCCCTCCAGCCGGGCGGCGATGTTGGGCGACAAGGGCGCGAGATAGCGTCGCGGGGCGATGCGGAACACGGAACCGGGATCGCCCAGGGCGGCGGCCAGCCGGGCCGGATCGCTGCCGGCCGCGTCCTTGGGGTCGAAGCCGCTGACCACCGGCTTGAAGGCGTCGACGACGGCGCCGCGCGCTTTCAGAGCTCGGATCAAGGCGCAGCTGACATAGGTCTTGCCGATGTCGGTGCCCGTACCGGTGACGAACAGCGAGGGCATCAGGCGCGCGCCTTGACGTAGGGCTTCACCAGTGCGGCGAGACGGGTGATCTCGGCGTCGGGGTGCTCGGCGCTGAAGGCGATGCGCAGGCGGGCCTCGCCGGCCGGCACGGTGGGCGGTCGGATGGCGACCACCAGGAAGCCCTCGGCCTCCAGGGCGCGCGAGGCGTCCAGGGCTTCCTGGGCCTCGCCGATGATCACCGGCACGATCGGGCTGGCCGCCAGCGGCAGGCCGACCGCCTTGGTGAAGGCTCTAGCCTTGGCCAGCGGCAGGGCGGTCAGGGCCGGCTCGGCCTCGATGATATCCAGCGCCGCCAGGGCGGCGGCGGCGGCGGCCGGCGGCAGGCCCGTGGTGTAGACCAGGGTGCGGGCCCGGGTCTTCAGCAGATCGACCACGGCCTGCGAGCCGCAGACATAGCCGCCGTACGAGCCCAGGGCCTTGGACAGGGTGCCCATCTGGAACGGGATCTGGGCCTCGGGGAACAGGGCGGCCGAGCCCCGCCCTTCGGCCAGCACGCCCACGCCATGGGCGTCGTCCGACAGCAGCCAGGCGTCGTTGGCCTCGCAGACCGCCGACAGCCAGTCCAGCGGGGCGATGTCGCCGTCCATCGAGAACACCCCGTCGGTGGCGACGATGGCGTGGCGGGCGCTGGAGCGATGCTCGGCCAGCAGGTCGGCCAGATGGTCGGTGTCGTTATGGGCGAACGGGATGATCCGCGCGCCCGACAGCTGGGCCCCGGCCCAGATGCAGGCGTGGGCCAGCTCGTCGACCAGCACGATGTCGCCCTTGCCGGCGAAGGTGGGGATCAGGCCGGTGTTGGCCAGGTAGCCCGAGCCGAACACCACGCAGGCCTCCGTGCCCTTCAGCCGCGCCAGCCGGGCCTCGAGTTCGGAGAGCAGCGGGTGGTCGCCGGTCACCAGCCGCGAGGCGCCGGAGCCGGCCCCGTGGGTCTCGATCGCGGCCTGGGCGGCGGCCTTGACCTTCGGATGGTGGGCGAGGCCCAGATAGTCGTTGCAGGAGAAGGACAGCAGCTTGCGCCCGTCGCGCTCGACGACGGCGCCGGCCGAGCGCTGGGTGGGTTTCAGGCGGCGCAGCAGGCTCGCGGCCTCGAGGCGCTGGATCTTGTCGGCGGCGTAGGTGTCGAGACTGTGCATCACGGTTCCTGTTTGCCCCCCACGGCCGGAGGGCATAGGCAGTGCGCCCGCTCTAGGCAACGAAGGATCGCCCGATGACCGCTGAAAGCCCCAATTGGCTCACGGCCGGCGCGCCGCACGTCTGGCGGCCCTATTGCCAGATGAAGACCGCGCGGCCACCGCCGCCGGTCGTGGCGACGCGCGGCTCGCGATTGATTCTGGACGACGGGCGCGAGCTGGTCGACGGCCTGGCCTCGTGGTGGACCGCTTGCCACGGCTACAACCACCCCCATATCGCCGCCGCCGTCCGCGACCAGCTGGAACGCATGCCGCACGTGATGCTCGGCGGCTTGGCCCATGAACCGGCTTATCGCCTGGCCAAGCGCTTGGCAGACCTGCTGCCCGGCGACCTGAACCACGCCTTCTTCGCCGAGTCCGGCTCGGTGTCGGTCGAGATCGCCATGAAGATGGCGCTGCAGTTCCACATCAATCGCGGCGTGACGGGGCGCACCAGGTTCCTGTCGTTCCGGGGCGGCTATCACGGCGACACCCTGGCGACGATGACGGTCTGCGATCCGGAGGAGGGCATGCACAGCCTGTTCTCCGGCGCGATGCCCAGCCAGGTGATCGCCGACCTGCCGGTGGACGCGACGTCGGAAACCGCGCTCGACGCCTTGCTGGCCGAGCGGGGCGGGGAGATCGCCGCCATCCTGACCGAGCCGCTGGTCCAGGGCGCGGGCGGCATGCTGTTCCATGATCCCGAAGTGCTGCGCCGCCTGCGCCGCCTGGCCGACAAGCACGGCGTGCTGCTGATCTTCGACGAGATTTTCACAGGCTTTGGGCGCACGGGCCAGCTGTTCGCCATGCAGGCGGCGGGCGTCGAGCCCGACATCGTCACCCTGTCCAAGGCCCTGACCGGCGGCACCCTGCCGCTGTCGGTGGCCGTCGCCTCGACCCGGGTGTTCGAGGCCTTCTGGTCCGACGATGCGGGCGCGGCCCTGATGCATGGCCCGACCTATATGGGCAACGCCCTGGCCTGCGCGGCGGCCAACGCCTCGCTGGACCTGTTCGAAGACGGCGCATGGCGAGCGGATGTGGCGCGGGTGTCGGCGGCGCTGGCGGCGGGGCTGGAGCCCGTGCGGACCGCGCCGGGCGTGGTCGACGTGCGGGTGCTGGGCGCGATCGGGGTGGTGGAGTTCGACCAATCCGTGGCGGTCGGCGCCCTGTGCGACGCCTTCGCCGCCGAGGGGGCGTGGATCCGGCCGATGGGCAAGACCGTGTACCTGACCCCGGCCTTCACGACGCCRGACGCGGATCTCGAGATCCTGCTGGCCGCGATCCGCAAGGTCGTGGGCACGAGCGGGGTCGCCAATCCTCTTGAAGCCCGCGGCGGGGTCTGATCCAAGCGGAGCCATGTCGTCCAACACGCCCCTCTCGGTGCTTGAGCGCCTGGCCATCGCGGCCATCATCCTGACCTGGGGCCTGAACAACGCCGCGGCCAAGGTGGCGACCGCCGAGCTGCCGCCGATGATGGTCGGGGCCTTGCGGTTCGCCCTGGCGTTGGCGTTCCTGGCGCCGTTCCTGAAGCCGCCGTTCCCCTGGTCGCGGCGGCTGCTGGCCATCTGCCTGCTGTCGGGACCGATCCACTTCGGGATCATCTATGTCGCGTTCGGCCTGGCCAAGTCGCTGAGCCCGCTGGTGGTCGCCACCCAGCTCTGGATTCCGTTCACGGCCCTGTTCGCCTGGAAGATGCTGGGCGAGACCATGAAGCCCCTGGCCGTCGCAGGCCTGGTCGTGGCCTTCGTCGGGGTGGCCTGGATGAGCCTGGACCCGCACGGGGCCGCCGACCTGCCGGCCATCCTGCTGGGCGTGGTCGCCAGCGCCTGTTGGGCCTTGGCCACGGTGTTCGTGCGCCAGACGCCGGGCGCCAAGCCGCTGCAGGTCCAGGCCCTGACCGCCGTCGTCGCCGCGCCGGTGCTGCTGGTGATGTCGTTCGGCTTCGAGGACAACGTCGTGGAGCGGGTGAAGACCGCCGCGCCGATCGCCTGGGCCTGCGTGGCCTTCGCCGGCGTGGTCTCGACCATCGGGGCCAGCGCCCTGCTGTTCTGGCTGGTCCAGCGCCGCGAGGCGGGGCGGGTGACGCCCTATTTTCTGCTGACGCCGCTGGTCTCGTGCACGATCGGCGTGCTGTTCATGGGCGACGCCCTGTCGCCGCAGTTGGTGATCGGGGCGGCCGCGACCATGGCGGGCGTGGCGCTGGTGGCGTTGACGGCGAAGAAGGCCGTGCCGGCGGCGGGTGAGGCGACTTAGAGGCGGTGCGCCCTTCGAGGCCCGCTACGCGGGCGCCTCAGGATGAGGGGCTTTGTTGCTGAATTCCTCATCCTGAGGTGCGAGGCATAGCCGAGCCTCGAAGGACGCAGTGCGTTCACTATTTCACCACCCCGCAAGCCACCCGAGCCCCGGCGCCGCCGATCGGCTGGGTCTTGTAGTCGTCCGGACTTGCATGAACCACGATCGACGAGCCGTCGGGGTCGAGCAGGGCGGGGCGGCCGCCCGCGCCGTTCAGGGACACCAAGGGCGAGAACAGTTCGGCCGTGGCCGAGCCGTCGGCGGCCGCGAACAGGTTGGGCAGGTCGCCGTTGTCGTTGCCGTTCGGGTTCAGCAGGCCGTGGACCACGGCGGTCGTCGTGTGGACGTGGGCGCCGGCCGACTTGAAGTCCGGCGTCCCGCAGTCGCCCTTCTCGTGGAAGTGCAGGCCGTGCCAGCCCGGGGTCAGGCCCTTGGCCTCGATGCGCAGCAGCACGCCGTGCGGCGCCTCGGTCAGGGTGGCGGTCCCGATCGTCTTGCCGTCGGCGCCCTTAAGCTCGGCGGTGGCGGCCTGAGCGGTGGAGGCATGGGCCGTGGTCGCGGCGGCGATCAGGCCGAAGGACAGGGCGAGGGCGGTCAAACGCATGTGAAACTCCCGGAAAACCAAGGGCTGGAGCCGCGAAGGTGGCGTCTTGGCGAGGGGAATGCTAACTGTTTTTGACGGTTCCGTGTTCGATTCTGACGGCGAAAAATTCCCTTGAGCGACGATCAAAACACCATCCCCGGGTCACCGGCCTCGCCGGCGTCCCGCGGGGACGTTACCCCCATCAATATCGAGGACGAGCTGCGCCGCTCCTATCTCGACTATGCGATGAGCGTGATCGTCAGCCGTGCGCTGCCCGACGCGCGCGACGGCCTCAAGCCGGTGCACCGCCGCGTGCTGTTCTCGATGCACGAGCAGGGCCAGACGCCCGAGCGCTCGTACGTGAAGTCGGCCCGTGTGGTCGGTGACGTGATGGGTAAGTATCACCCGCACGGCGACGCCTCGATCTACTTCACCCTGGTCCGCATGACCCWGTCGTTCTCGATGGGCCTGGTGCTGATCGACGGCCAGGGCAACTTCGGTTCGGTGGACGGCGATATGCCCGCCGCCATGCGTTACACCGAGTGCCGCATGGCCCCGCCGGCCATGTCGCTGCTGGCCGACCTCGACAAGAACACGGTCGACTTCCAGGACAATTACGACGGCAAGGAGCAGGAACCCGTCGTCCTGCCGTCGCGGATCCCCAACCTGCTGGTCAACGGCGCGGGCGGCATCGCCGTCGGCATGGCCACCAACATCCCGCCGCATAACCTGGGCGAGATCATCGACGCCTGCCTGCTGATGATCGACCAGCCGGACGTCACCACCGACCAGCTTCTGGACCTGGTGCCCGGTCCCGACTTCCCCACCGGCGGCGAGATCATCGGCCGGGCCGGCCCGCGCCAGGCGCTGCTGACCGGCCGCGGCTCGGTGATCATGCGCGGCCTGGCCACCGTGGAAGAGATCCGCGCCGGTCGCGAAGCCATCATCATCACCGCCATCCCCTACCAGGTGAACAAGGCCAACCTGGTCGAGTACATCGCCGAGATGGTGCGCGATAAGCGCATCGAGGGCGTGTCGGACATCCGCGACGAATCCAACCGCGACGGCATGCGGATCGTGGTCGAGCTGAAGCGCGACGCTTCGGGCGAGGTGATCCTCAACCAGCTGTACCGCTTCACGGCGCTGCAAAGCTCGTTCGGCGTCAACATGCTGGCCCTGAACCGGGGCCGCCCCGAACAGATGGGCCTCAAGCAACTGATCGAGATCTTCGTTCAGTTCCGCGAAGAGGTCGTGGTCCGGCGGACCAAGTTCGAACTGGGCAAGGCGCGCGATCGCGGCCACGTCCTGGTCGGCCTGACCATCGCCGTCGCCAATATCGACGAATTCATCCACATCATCCGCTCGTCCAAGGATCCGACCGAGGCCCGCGAGCGCCTGGTGGCCAAGGCCTGGCCGGCCGGCGACATGCTGCCGCTGGTCGAGCTGATCGCCGACCCGCGCACCGTGCAGGAAGACGGCGGCCTGATCCGTCTGAGCGACGAGCAGGCCCGCGCCATCCTGGCCCTGACCCTGTCGCGCCTGACCGGCCTGGGCCGTGACGAGATCGGCAACGAAGCGGCCAGCCTGGCCGAAGCCATCAAGGGCTTCCTCGACCTGCTGTCGGACCGCGCCAACATCATGGCGGTGGTTCGCGAGGAACTGGTCGAGGTGCGCGAGAAGTTCGCCATTCCGCGCCGCTGCCAGATCGTCGACGGCGACGCCGACGTGGAAGACGAAGACCTGATCGTCCGCGAGGACATGGTCATCACCGTCACCCTGGGCGGCTACGTGAAGCGCACGCCGCTGGCCGCCTATCGCACGCAGCATCGCGGCGGCAAGGGCAAGTCGGGCATGGCCACCAAGACCGAGGACGCGGTCACCCGCGTATTCTCGGCCTCGACCCACTCGCCGCTGCTGTTCTTCACCTCGGGCGGCAAGGTCTACAAGATGAAGGTCTGGCGTCTGCCGCAGGGCGTCGCCAACAGCCGCGGCAAGGCCTTCGTCAACCTGCTGCCGATCGAGCCGGGCGAAACCATCACCTCGATCCTGACCTTGCCCGAGGACGAGGCCACCTGGGACGGCCTGGACGTGATGTTCGCCACCCGCTCGGGCAGCGTGCGTCGCAACAAGCTTTCGGACTTCGTCGACGTGCGCCGCAACGGCAAGATCGCCATGAAGCTGGACGAAGGCGACGGCATCATCGGCGTGGCCGTCTGCGACAGCAGCAAGGACATCCTGCTCAACACCGCCTCGGGCCGCTGCATCCGCTTCTCGACCGACGAAGTGCGCGTGTTCGCCAGCCGCGACTCGACCGGCGTGCGCGGCGTGCGCCTGGGCGAGGGCGACAGCGTCATCTCGATGAGCGTGCTGCGCAATGTCGACGCCACCCCGGCCGAACGCGCCGCCTACCTCAAGCACCAGCGGGCCCTGGCCCGAGCCCTGGGCGAGGAAGGCGAGGAGGCTCCGGTTGCGGCTGAAGAGACCGACGAAGACGTCGGCGAGGCCAGCCTGACCCCCGAACGCATCGCCGAACTGGGCGCGGCCGAGGAAATCCTGCTGACGGTCTCGTCGGAAGGCTTCGGCAAGCGCACCAGCGCTTACGACTATCGCCGCACCGGTCGCGGCGGCCAGGGCCTGACCGCCCAGGACCTGTCCAAGCGCGGCGGCAAGCTGGTGGGGTCGTTCCCGGTCGATGACAGCGATCAGATCCTGCTGGTCACCGACGCCGGCCAGTTGATCAGGGTGCCCGTCTCGCAAATTCGTGTTGCAGCGCGGAATACTCAGGGCGTAACCATCTTCCGCACGGCGAAGGACGAACATGTCGTCAGCGTCGAGCGTCTCGCCGAAACCGGCGGCGACGACTCGACGGGCGACGACACGGCCAGCGACGACACCACGGGCGACGAAAACGGGACGGACGAGATCTCGTAAGCGACCCAGAGCAAGGGGCCAGCGGGCGTACGCCCGGGTGAGGGAAAAGCATGCGGATCGGTCTCTATCCGGGGACGTTTGACCCGGTCACCAACGGCCACCTCGACATCATCGGTCGGGCGGTCAAGCTGGTCGACAGGCTGGTGATCGGGGTGGCGGTGAACATCGGCAAGGGGCCGCTGTTCTCGCTGGAAGAGCGGGTGGAGATGGTGCGCCGCGAAACGGCCCACCTGACCAAGATCGCCGAGATCGAGGTCCGGCCGTTCGACAGCCTGCTGATSCAYTTCGCCCGCGAGGTCGGGGCCCAGATGATCGTSCGCGGCCTGCGGGCCGTGGCCGACTTCGAATACGAATTCCAGATGACGGCCATGAACCAGCAGCTCGATCGCGAGATCGAGACCGTGTTCCTGATGGCCGACCCGCGCCACCAGGCCATCGCCTCGCGTCTGGTCAAGGAGATCGCGGCCCTGGGCGGCGACGTCCACAAGTTCGTGCCGCCCGGCGTGGCCGAGCAACTGCTGGGCAAGCTGGCGAAGTAGGGTGCGGCGGGGCGCCGCCTAGATGGCTGGATCGATCGCCCCGGCCGCCTCGGCCCGCTGCAGCGCCACCGCCTCGACGATGTGGGCGCGATAGAGAACGCCGAGCAGGTCTGTCTGGGTGATGATGCCCAGCAGCACCCGGTGCTCATCGACCACCATGGCCTCGTGCGCGACCCCGCTGGACAGGATCGGCAGCAGGGCTTCGATCGCCGTGCCGGGACGAACCTTGTGCACGAACGGGTCCAGCACCGCCTCGACGGGACCGTCCCGCCCGGTCTGGAGTTCGGCGCGGCGAACCATGCCCACTACCCTGCGCTCGGAATCGACGACCGGCGCCGAGCGCAGATCATGGGTGCGCATGTAGCCTAGAGCGCTCTCGGCGCTCTGGTGGAGATCCACGCTCAACACGTCGCGGGACATGATGTCGCTGCACAGGATGTGGGCGTGGATGCGCCGGTGCGCCTGGAGCTCGACCTCCTGGAACAGGGCGTCCAGGTCGGCGCGGTCGACGTCGAGCAGGTCGCCGTAGTGGGCCAGGGCGTYGTCGATGTCGGCCGTGGTGAAGCCGACCCGGCGCAAAGGCGGGGAGTCCTGGGTGGCGTGCACATTGGCCGGCGGAGGGACGCGGTGCGGATAGGATCGCCCCACGGCGCGCGCATAGGCCATGGCGGACAGCACCAGCAGCACCGAGCACAGGCCCACCGGCACGAAGACATAGCCGTAGGAGGCCGGGCCGACGGGGCCGGCGACGAGGGCGGCCCCCAGGGCCACCGCGCCGCCGGGCGGGTGCAGGCAGCCCAGCAGGCCCATGGCGACGATCGCCAAGGCCACGGCGACCGCCGCCGCCAGGGCGGGATGGGGATGGAACGCCAGGGCGCAGGTCACCCCGGCCAGGGCCGAGACCATGTTGCCGCCGATGATGGCGCGCGGCTGGGCCAGCGGACTGGCCGGCACAGCGAAGGCCAGAACCGCCGAGGCGCCGATCGGAGGAACCAGCAAGGGCAGGGTTGACGGATGTCCGCTGGCGACCAGATGGGCCAGCAGGCCGGTGGCTGGGATGCCCAGCAGGGCGCCCAGGCCTGATCGCAGGATGTCCGTCGGCCGAATGGGATTGCGGCCGCGCAGGGCCAGGAAGAGCGTCTGTCGCATGGTCATTTTCAGGATTGAGGCGGGCCGGTGGGGCTGTCGGTTGGCGGGCGTCAGGCGGGGTTGTCGCCCAGGCGGGCGAGCGCCGAGGTCAGGGCGGGTTCCAGGGACCTTAGTTCATCCAGGTGGGCGGCGCTCAGGTGCGCCAGCAACCTTTCGGCCTTGTCGGTCAGGGCCAGCCTGACCTTGCGGCGGTCCTGCTGGGAGGGGATCTTGCTGATCAGGTCGGCCTCGACCATCCGCGCGGTCAGCTCGGTGGCCGTGTGCGGCGCGATCAGCAGGCGTTCGGACAAGGTTCCCACCGTGGGCGCGTCCGCGCCGTCGAAGCCGGCGATCGCCAGCAGGGCCTGATGTTGTTGGGCGGGGAGGCCGGCGGCATGGGCGGCGGTTTCGCTGAACGCCAGGAACCGGCGCAGCTCGTAGCGGAAGGCCGCCAGCGCCACGTACTGAGCGCGAGTCAGGCCGTCTTCGTCACGAATCTGCTCGTCCAAACGCGCATCCCCCTTGGATAATATCGTAATACGACATATTGGCAGTTTCACAAGAGCCGCGCCGAGAGGGAAGCATGACCGTCGCCCACGCCGAGTCCAGTTCCGTAAAAGGCGCCCCGCGCCGCGCGCTGGGCGATTTCACCGCCGATCGTCGCCTGCTGATGCTGGCGGCCATGGCCGTTGTGGTCGGCAGCGGCGGAGCGGGCGCGGCCTGGCTGCTGATCCGCCTGATCACCCTGACGACCAACCTGGTCTGGTTCGGGCGTTTCGACATCGTCTCGCGATCGCTGGAGACCCTGACGCCTTCGCCCTGGATGGTGGCCGCGCCGGTGCTGGGCGGGCTGGTCATCGGGCTGATGGCGCGGTTCGGGTCTGAAAAGATCCGGGGCCACGGCATTCCCGAGGCCATCGAGGCAATCCTGATCGGCGGCAGCCGGATGTCGGCCAAGGTGGCGGTGCTCAAACCGATCTCGTCGGCCATCTCGATCGGCACGGGCGGGCCGTTCGGGGCCGAGGGGCCGATCATCATGACCGGCGGCGCGATCGGCTCGCTGTTCGCCCAGTTCTTCCATCTCAGCGCGGCCGAGCGGAAGACCCTGCTGGTCGCCGGCGCGGCGGCGGGCATGACGGCGATCTTCGGCACGCCGGTGGCCGCCGTGCTGCTGGCGGTCGAGCTGCTGCTGTTCGAATGGCGGCCGCGCAGCTTCATCCCGGTCGCGGTCGCGGCGGTCACCGCCACCAGTTGGCGGCCGCTGTTGTTCGGGAGCGGTCCCCTGTTC
Organism: Caulobacter sp. P1_B12_2; assembly: GCF_056406675.1. Classification (NCBI taxonomy): domain Bacteria; kingdom Pseudomonadati; phylum Pseudomonadota; class Alphaproteobacteria; order Caulobacterales; family Caulobacteraceae; genus Caulobacter; species Caulobacter sp. P1_B12_2. The sequence continues at coordinate 11,973 of NZ_JBFTZS010000031.1, forward strand.
CCGTTCTCCGCCGATCCGCTGCTGCCCTGGTGGGGGCTGGCCCTCTGCGCGGGGCTGGGCGTGGTGGCCGGGCTGCAGTCGGGTCTGCTGACTAAGCTGCTCTACGGCCTCGAGGACCTCTTCGAGCGCCTTCCGATCCACTGGATGTGGTGGCCGGCCCTGGGCGGGCTGGGCGTCGGCCTGGGCGGTTTGATCGAACCTCGGGCCCTGGGGGTCGGCTACGACGTCATCCGCGACCTGCTGACCGGGCATCTGGTCGTCCAGGCGGTCGTCGTCCTGCTGTTGGTCAAGGCGGCGATCTGGCTGGTGGCTCTGTCATCGGGAACCTCGGGCGGGGTCCTGGCGCCGCTGCTGATCCTGGGCGGGGCGATGGGCTGGCTGGTCGGCCAAGTCCTGCCTGGCGACGCCGGCTTCTGGGCTCTGCTGGGCATGGCGGCGATGCTGGGCGGCACCATGCGCTCGCCGCTGACCGCCGTGATCTTCGCGGTCGAGCTGACCGGCGACTGGCGGATGCTGGCCCCGCTGCTGGCCGCCTCGGCGGCGGCCTACGCCACCACGGTGCTGCTGCTCAAGCGCTCGATCCTGACCGAGAAGATCGCCCGTCGGGGCCGGCACATCAGCCGCGAGTACGGCGTGGACCCCTATGAGTTAGTCCGCGCCTCGGAGGTGATGATCCAGCAGGTCGACACCTTGCCGGCCCAGATGTCCATCCCCGACGCCGTGGCGGTGCTGCGAGAGGGGCGCCACCAGATCTATCCGGTGGTCGAATCGTCCGGTCGCCTGGTGGGTCTGGTTTCGCGGGCCGACGCCCTGGCCTGGCGGGTCGAGGGCGGCTCCGCCGAGCAGGCCTTGGCCGAGCAGACCCTGGCCGAGCGCGTGTCGGACGCCGCCTTGCCCGTCGCCCATCCCGACGACGTCGTCGCGCGCGTGGTGGACCTGATGCTGGCCAGCGGCCAGGGACGCATCCCGGTGACCGACCCGGCCACCGGCGTTTTGGTCGGTTTGTTGACCCGCAAGGACCTGCTCCAGATCCACGCCACGACCTCGCGGGCCGAGGGCGAGCGCCAGGCCTTTTTCACCCGGGGAAGGCGAAGCTAGGCCGTACATCGGGACGGGCGTTCAAGTCCGCCGGAAACTCGCCGGAATCGTCGGGTCTAACGCGGGGCCACTTGTCGTTCGCGCGGCGGCGTTCTACGCCGTCAGACCAGTTCTATCCGGGGATCTCCATGAAGCTTGCGTCCATCGCCGCCGTCCTGGCGCTTACCGCGGCCTCCGCCGCCAGCGCCCAGCAGGCCTCCGACTGGCGGACGCCCGACCCCGAGAACATCCTGGTGGTCGAGACCAACAAGGGCCGGATCATCGTGGAACTGTCGCCCGAGGCGGCGCCGAACCACGTGGCGCGGGTCCGCGAACTGGCCAAGGCGCACTTCTATGACGGCCTGACCTTCTTCCGGGTCATCGACAGCTTCATGGCCCAGACGGGCGATCCCAAGAACGACGGCACCGGCGGGTCCGACCAGCCGAACCTGGCCGCCGAGTTCCTGTTCCGCCGCGGCCCCGGCTACGCGCCGGCCGGCAAGGCCGGGACGACGGAAATCGGCTTCGTCGGTTCGCTGCCGGTCTACAGCCAGAACAGCGCCCTGGCCGCGATGACCGCCGACGGCAAGGTGGCCGCCTGGGGCGCCTTCTGCCCGGGCGTGCTGGGCATGGCCCGCGCCGGCGATCCCGACAGCGCCAACAGCCAGTTCTTCTTCATGCGCCAGCACTACACCTCGCTGGAGAAGACCTACACCGCCTTCGGCCGCGCCCTGACCGGCATCGAGGCCATCCGCGCGATCAAGACCGGCGAGCCGGTCGCCGCGCCCCAGGACCAGATGACCACCGTCCGCGTGCTGTCCGACATCCCCGCCGCCCAGCGTCCCAGCATCCAGGTGATGGACACCCGCTCGGCCGCCTTCGCGGCGCTGGTCGAGAAGAAGCGGGCCGAGATGGGCGGCGCCTTCACCCCGTGCGACGTCAACGTGCCCGTGCAAGTCAAATAGGTCAGGTGAAACCGATGATCCGTCCCCTGGTCGCCTCGGTCGTCCTTCTCTCCGGCCTCGTCGCGGCCGCGGGCGCGCAGTCCGCTCCGGCGAAGATCGCGCCGCCCAAGGCGACGGAATGGCGGACGCCGGCGCCCGAGAACGTGGTGGTGATCGACACCAACAAGGGCCGGATCGTGCTGGAGCTGGTTCCCGAGGTCGCGCCGGGCCACGTGGCGCGCTTCCAGGAGCTGACCCGCGAGGGCGTGTATGACGGCCGCACCTTCTTCCGGGTGATCGACCGCTTCATGGCCCAGACCGGCGATCCGGACGACACCGGGGAGGGCGGCACGAAGAAGCCCAACCTGAAGGCCGAATTCACCTTCCGCCGCGACGGGGCGACGCCGTTCGCGGCCGCCGCGGCGCCGGCTGGGACCGAGGTCGGCTTCCTGAAGTCCCTGCCGGTCGTCAGCCAGGCCTGGAGCTGGGCCGAGGTGACCTCCGACAAGAAGGTCTCGGCCTGGGGAACCTACTGCCCCGGCGTGATCGGCGAGGCCCGTGACGAGGACGTCAATTCGGCCAACAGCCAGTTCTTCCTGATGCGCCAGCCCTATCCGTCGCTGGACAAGCGCTACACCGCCTTTGGTCGTGTCCTGACCGGACTGGACGTCGTGCGCGCCATCAAGACCGGCGAACCGGTCGAGAAGCCGCAGGACAAGATGACCAAGGTGCGGCTGCTGGCCGACATCCCGCAGGCCGAGCGTCCCACGGTCCGGGTGGTCGACACGGGCAGCGCCTGGTTCAAGGCCGAGGTCGCCCGCAAACGCGCGGCCCGAGGGGCCGACTTCTCGGTCTGCGACATCGATCTGGCGGTCGATGTCCGCTAGCCCGAAAGCGGGGCTTTGACAAATCATCCGCCCTCGGGATCCATCCGGGCGGTTTCCCCCTTTAGGAAAGCGGGCTAGAAGCCTTCCCGACTCCTTTACCTCCCCCCAAAAGCTCAAGGGATGACCATGTCGGCCGACCTCGAAAATACCCTGTTGCTGACGCTCGAGAACGGGCCCGTCACGATCAAGATGCGTCCCGACCTGGCCCCCGGCCACGTCGACCGGATCAAGGAACTGGTCCGCGAGGGCTTTTATGACGGCGTGGTCTTCCACCGCGTGATCCCGGGCTTCATGGCCCAGGGCGGCGACCCGACCGGCACCGGCCGCGGCGGTTCGGCCAAGGCCGACATCAAGGCCGAGTTCTCCAAGGAGCCGCACGTGCGCGGCATCTGCTCGATGGCCCGCACCCCCGATCCGAACTCGGCCAACAGCCAGTTCTTCATCGTGTTCGACGACGCCACCTTCCTGGACAACCAGTACACCGTCTGGGGCCAGGTGGTCGAAGGCATGGAGCATGTCGACGCCCTGCCGACCGGCGAGCCGCCGCGCGCGCCGGGCAAGATCCTCAGCGCCAAGATCGCCTCGGACGCCTGAGCGTCCAGGCTTTGATCTGAAAGAACGAGGGCCCCGGGAAACCGGGGCCCTTTTTCGTGCGTCCAGTTCGGGGCGCCTAGCGCGCGAGCGTCACCACGACAGGTCGGTGATCGGAACCCAGGCTTGGACCGCGCTCGACCTTGACGGTCTTCCAGGCCTTGCCCGCATAGACGTGATCGATCGGCAGGATCGGGAAGGGGGCGTTGAGGACACGGGAGAACGGACCGGTGGGCCAACTGGCCAAGGCGCGGGTGCGGCGCTCCAGGCCCAGGGCCTTGTCCTGTCGGCGCAGGCTCCACGACCAGGGCGTGGAGTTGAAGTCACCGGTCACGATCAGCTTGTCCTTGGGAAAGCGGGCGATCTTGGTCCGTAGCAGGCGGCTTTGCTCCTGCCAGTGGCCGGCGGGGATCGGCCAAACAAAGTGGTTGCCCACCACCGTGAAATCGCCACGTGGATGGCGCAGCGTGGCCCAGGCCCCGACCAGGCCGTCTCCGTCCTCGTAGAAGCCATGCTGGTCGATGATCGGCCAGCGGCTGTAGATCCGGGTGTCGCAGCCATACTTGGCGCGGCAAGCGATGCTGTAGGGATAGGCCTTCTTGAGCGCGCGCAGGATCGGCCAGGCCCTGCCGCCGGATTCCTCCGTGATCACGATGTCGGCGTTCTGCTTGAGGATCCAGGCCGTGGTTTCCTCGGGCGCGTGGTTCTCGGCCCACAGGTTGAACTGGATCAGCTTGAGCGTCGCGGCGCCGGCGGGCGGCTTTTCAGACCGAGGAAGGGCCGACAGCAGTTCGGGGGTCATCAGCAAGACCAGGGCGGCGATCCCGACGGCCGCGGCGCCGACCAGCGCCCTGCGCTCGCCGTCCCGCGAGACCGCCAAGGCCAGCGCAACGCCTGCCAGCCCGCAGAGCAACCAGATCGGCGCCGCATGAGTCAGGGCGTCCAACTTGTCGCTGAACACGCCGCCCAGGCAGGCCAGGCCGGCCACCGCGCCCGCCAGGCACAGCATGAGCGCGGTGCCGCGCAGGAACAGGTTGGCGAGGTGCAGGATCAAACGCATGGTTTGCCCTTAGCATGACCGCATGACGTTCGCGCCAGGCTTACTCGCCGCCGAAATACTTGAAGCTGATGTTGCGGAATTGTTGGTCGCCGACCAGCAGGTCGCCCCTGAGAACCGGCTGCGGTTCGCCCGGCCCGGCGGCCTTGGCGGCCTTCAGCGTCGTTACGTCAAAGGCGCCGGTGAAGGTCACCTGGCCCAGGTTGCGATCGACGCCGTGGAAGCTGACCTCCTGGCCGTCCACCCGATAAGCGGTCGGCATCACCCGCAGCGAAACCGTGTGATAGATCTGGCCCAGTTCGTTCTCGGCGGTGGGGCTGGTGACGTCCTCGAAGGACAGGAAGATCGGCGCGTAGGTCGCGGGTCGCTTGCCGGCCTCCCAATCGGCGAAATCGCCGATCTGGCCGATGTTCAGCGAAGTCAGTTTCAGGGCGCCGGCCTGCACGGCGGTTTCGGTGAAATAGAAGCCGAAGGCGTCCAGCGCCGGATCGTGCGAGAAGGTCACGGGCGCGGGCGGCGTGGCGGCCGGCGCGGTGGACGGCGCGGGCGCCGTCTCGACCTTCCGGGTCTCGGTCGCGGGCTTGCACGCGGCCAGGATCAGGCAGACACAGAGCGCCGACAGACGATGGATCGTGACGGTCATGGTTCCCCCCGGTGAAGCGTCGAGGCGAGGATGGCGGCGGAAGGCGCGGTTTGTCCATCGATGCTTGGCGGCCGGGCTCGATCGGGCGTGCGGCGCCTGGACGCTTGACCTGAACGCCCCGTCGTGGCCTTGAAGCCGCCCCATGCGCCTGTCCGACTTCGATTTTCACCTGCCTGACGCGGCCATCGCCCTGCGGCCGGCCGAACCGCGGGATTCCGCGCGCCTGCTGGTCATCAAACCGGGCGAGGGGCTGGACGACCGGATCGTGCGCGAGCTGCCGGACTTCCTGCGTCCGGGCGACGCCCTGGTCTTCAACGACACCCGCGTGATCCCCGCCCGGCTGATGGGCCTGCGGGCCGGACGCGACACCGGCGGCGGAGACGGATCGCCGGTGGCGGTCGAGGCGACCCTGCACAAGCGCGTCGCGCCCGACCGCTGGGTCGCCTTCATGCGCCCCGGCAAGCGGCTGAAGGAGGGCGACCGCATCGCCTTCGGCCATGACGTGGACCGCGCCTGCCAGGCCGGCATGCTGGACGCCACGGTGATCGCCAAGCACGAGGGCGGCGAGATCGAACTGGCCTTCGACTTCGCCGGCGTCGATCTGGACCTGGCCGTCGCCGCCCACGGCGAGATGCCGTTGCCGCCCTATATCGCCGCCAAGCGCGCCGAGGACGACCGCGACCGCGCCGACTACCAGACCGTCTACGCCCGCGAGGACGGCTCGGTGGCCGCCCCGACCGCCGGCCTGCACTTCACGCCGGACCTGCTGGAGCGGCTGAAGGCCCGGGGCGTCAGCCTGCACTTCGTCACCCTGCACGTCGGGGCCGGCACCTTCCTGCCGGTCAAGACCGACGTGGTGTCCGAGCACAGGATGCACGCCGAGTTCGGCGAGGTCCCGGCGGCCGTC
>NZ_JBFTZS010000032.1:0-17783 GCF_056406675.1 Caulobacter sp. P1_B12_2
GCCCTGGTCACCCAGGGCGGGGCGGTCGTGCATCCGAGCCTGCAGGGATGAGACGCGCCGCCCTGGCTCTCGGCGTTTCGGCCGTTCTGCTCGGCGTCGCGACTTCGGCGGCCGCCCAGCAGAACGCGTGCGTGCAAGCCTATGGGGACAAGCTTGCCGTCGCGCAGGTCGAGGTTTCGATCGGCGACGGCCTGATCCCGGTCAGCAGTGACGTGCAGGCCCTGGCCTATCTCGCCAAGCAGGCGCCCGCCGACCAGAAGGCCCGCTTCGAAAGCTTCGTCGCCGGCCGCAAGATGTCCGACGACCTGGCGGCCGAGCGGCTGGCCGAGTTCTTCGCCACTGAAAACATCGCCGAACGCCTGAAGGGCGACGGGACCGCGTCGCGACGCGTTCGCCTGTCGATCACGATCGACAAGGCCAAGTTCCCGGTGGCGAAGATGCCGCTGGCGCCGGTCATGCCGATCCTGAACCCAAGCATGAGCGGCGAGTTCAAGATCCAGGACGCGACCTCCGGCGCGATCCTCTGCGAAGGCCGCATCATCGACAGCATCAGCTTCGTCCCAGACATGCGCGAGGCCAAGAAGCGCAATGCGCTCAAGGTGTTGAACTTCGGCCGCGACGATCACCTGCAGGTGCTGGCCGGAGCCAGCAACGGACTGGCCCGCGACGCCCAGGCGCTGTTCCAGGATCCGTCGCTCGGCCGCATGAGCGCCCAGCGGATCGAAGGCGTCGAGGTCCAACAAGCCACGTTTGAAATTAGGGTCTCACAGCCCACCCCTACTTCTCAGGAGTCCTGATCATGGAAGCCGTCGACCCCACCGTGTTCCGCCTGGCGATCTTCGTGCTCGCCATCTTCGTCGGCTACTATGTCGTCTGGAGCGTGACGCCCGCCCTGCACACCCCGCTGATGGCCGTGACCAACGCCATCTCGTCGGTGATCATCGTCGGCGCGCTTCTGGCCGCCGCCGCGCACGGCGCCAATCCCGATCTGGCCGGCGGCACGGTGGCCGCCTCGACCTGGATCTCCAAGGGGGCCGGCGCCATCGCCGCCGCCTTCGCCGCGGTCAACATCTTCGGCGGCTTCCTGGTCACCAACCGGATGCTGGCCATGTACAAGAAGAAAGAGAAGAAATAGGCGGCGAGGGGCGGGGAGCCTTCGGGCCATGTTCAGCGCGATCAAGCGCATCGCCAACCGTTCCGACGCCCTCAAGCGCATAGCGCTGGAGCGGTGGTGGGACGAGCTGCGCGCCTCGCCCCGGGCTCAACAGCCCGGGCGGCTGATCGCCCATGGCCGCAAGACCTACAGCCAGAACGACGAGGACGGCATCGTTCTGGAGATCTTCAACCGCATCGGCGAGAGCGACCGGCGGTTCATCGAGTTCGGCGTCCAGGCCGGGGTGGAGTGCAACACCGCCCTGCTGCTGATGGCCGGCTGGAGCGGCCTGTGGCTGGACGGCTCGGACAAGTATGTCGAGGCCGCCAAACAGCACCAGTCCGTAGCCGTCTCCCAGGGCCGGCTGACCGTGAACAAGGCCTTCGTCACCGCCGAGAACATCGACAGCCTGCTGGGCCCCTGGGCCGGCGGGACCGCCGCCAAGCCGGCGACCGTCGACCTGCTGTCGATCGACATCGACGGCAACGACTACTGGATCTGGGAGGCGATCACCGCCGTGCGCCCGCGCGTCGTGATCATCGAATACAACGCCGCCTATCCGCCGCCCGTCGCCTTCGTCGCCGCGTACAAGGCCGACCGGGTCTGGGACGGCGGCAACTATCACAGCGCCAGCCTGACCAGCCTGGAAGCCCTGGGCCGCGCCAAGGGCTACGCCCTGGTCGGCTGCAATCTGTCGGGCGCCAACGCCTTCTTCGTGCGCGAGGACGAGCTGACCGGTCCCGACGGCCAGCCCCGCTTCGCCGCGCCCTATACGGCCGCCAACCACTACGAGCCGCCGCGCTACGACCTCTCCGGCCTGCCTTCAGGCCATCCGCCACGGTTCGGCGTCAACGCCGCGCCGGTCGTCGTGCATGGAGACAAGGCATGATCTCGCCTCTCCTCGCAATTTCGGCCGTGTTTGGCATCGCCGGTGTCGGGTGCGCCGTCGCCGGGGCGGCGATGGCCGCTAAGCGGACCAGGCTCGCTCTGATCCTGATTTCGCTGTTTCTCTTGATGACAGGCGCCAGCGCTGAGCTCCGGGTCTGGTCTGACCGAGTGGAAGACCCTAGCCGTGACGCCGGGAAAGCCCGGGCCATTGCGATTGAGAGCATCTCTATTGCTCGCGGCACGCACTCACCGGAGATGCGGGAGAGGGCTTTGAAGGCCGCAGAGGACGCGTTGAACCTGGACGCCGTCAGAGCTGATCCTGTGGGCCAGATCTTTTCGATCAATGAAATCGTGGCCCTGGCTCTGATCACGCTCGGATCCGTCCATCTCTGCATGGCCCTGACCCGGCCCGACATTCTCTCAACCCGCATCAAGCGGGACAACCAGACTGCACAGAACTCGGCGCCTGTCGCCGCATCGGGGGTAGACCTGTGAACGCCAATCTCGCCGCCATCCTCTACATCGTGTCCGGGGTGCTGTTCATCCTGGCGCTGCGCGGGCTGTCCAGCCCGGTGACCAGCCAGGCGGGCAACCGCAACGGCATGATCGGCATGGGCATCGCCGTGCTGACCACCCTGGCCACGCTCTGGAAACAGGGCGCGCTGGACCCCGTGACCATCGGGCTGATCCTCGGCGGCGTCGCGGTCGGCGGCACGGTGGGGGCGGTGATCGCCCGCAAGGTGGCCATGACTTCGATGCCGCAGCTGGTGGCGGCCTTCCACAGCCTGGTCGGCATGGCCGCGTGTCTGGTGGCCGTGGCGGCGATCTACACCCCGGCGGCCTACGGCATCGTCGGCGCGGACGGCCATGTGCACCTCAACAGCCTGATCGAGCTGTCTCTGGGCCTGGCGATCGGCGCGATCACCTTCACCGGTTCGGTCATCGCCTTCCTGAAGCTGAACGGCAACATGGGCGGCGCTCCGATCATGCTGCCGGCTCGCCATCTGCTGAACATCGTCCTGGCCCTGGGCATCGTCGCCCTGGTCGTGGTGCTGGTGCTGAGCGGCGGCGCGGCCATCTGGGCGTTCTGGGCGATCTTCGCTCTGGCCCTGATCGTCGGCATCACCCTGATCATCCCGATCGGCGGGGCCGACATGCCGGTCGTGGTGTCGATGCTGAACAGCTATTCGGGTTGGGCCGCGGCGGCCCTGGGCTTCACGCTCGAGAACACCACCCTGATCATCACCGGGGCCCTGGTCGGCTCGTCCGGCGCGATCCTGTCCTACATCATGTGCAAGGCGATGAACCGCAGCTTCATCTCGGTGATCCTCGGCGGCTTCGGCGCCGCCGACGCCGTGGCGGGCCCGGGCGGCAAGGTCGAGACGCGCCCCGTCAAGCAGGGCAGCGCCGACGACGCGGCCTTCATCATGAAGAACGCTTCGAAGGTGATCATCGTCCCCGGCTACGGCATGGCCGTCTCGCAAGCCCAGCACATCCTGCGCGAGATGGGCGACAAGCTGAAGGAAGAGGGCGTGGAGGTGAAGTACGCCATCCACCCCGTCGCCGGCCGCATGCCGGGCCACATGAACGTGCTGCTGGCCGAGGCCAACGTGCCTTACGACGAGGTGTTCGAGCTGGAGGACATCAACAGCGAGTTCTCGACCGCCGACGTGGCGTTCGTGATCGGCGCCAACGACGTCACCAACCCGGCCGCCAAGACCGATCCGCAGAGCCCGATCTACGGCATGCCGATCCTGGATGTCGAAAAGGCCCGGACGGTGCTGTTCATCAAGCGCGGCATGAGCTCGGGCTACGCCGGCGTCGAGAACGAGCTGTTCTTCCGCGACAACACGATGATGCTGTTCGGCGACGCCAAGAAGATGGTCGAGGGGATCGTGAAGGGGCTGTGACGCCGCCCCGCCGCGTCTGGCCTGTCTATGTGCGGTTCGTCTGTTTTCAGACGATCGAAGGGCAGCGGTCGCGGCTGGGCCTGTTCCAGGCGATCGACCTGGCGCGCGACAGCGACCAGAGTGAGGATTGGGCGCTGGCGGCGATCGAAGATCTCCGCCAGTGGTTCAGCGCCAACTTGACCGTGCCGCCCGCCCTGGCCAAGGGACTTGGCGATACGCGGCAACTGTCCTGGTTCAAGCCGGACGCCATCGAGCACGTCCGCCAGATGCACCGGTTGAAGGCGGCGCTGGAGGCCTGCGGCGTTCACGTCGAGGTGCTCACGACCAGGTCGCCCGGGATCATCTCCTACCAAGACGAACATCAGATCACCGCGGTTCCCCACGGGCGAAGCTTCTAACGTGGCTTGGTTGTCGGGCGTTAGACCCCCGGCCGCAGTTGCCCCGACGCTTCTAGCTTCATCCGCATATTCGTCGGGTCTGCGTCGCAGCCATTAGGCCAGGTCGGCGTGCCCATTTCCAGGAAGACCTTGGCGAAGAAGGTCTCGTCGGCCAGAGGCTGAACCATCGGGCCGCCTGACAGCACCCAGCCGCTGAGATCGACGACGCCGCTGGAAAGGTCGGAGAAAGCAAGGTCCAATCGGTGGCCGGGCAAAGCGCTGACGCGGACCGCGTGCACCAGCTTGATATCGGCGGTCGGTTCTTCCGAAGGGGCTTTGGCCTCAGAAACGGTATCGACTTTTGCTGAGTCGGCGGCGGCGATCCGCTTGAGCTTGGCGATACTGATCGCTCGCTGCCCATTCTTCTGAAGCGGCCCGGCGCCCTCCCACGCTGGTGCGCCGAAGCCGTCATAGACAATTTCCGCGAAGTCCGGCGACACGACGCGAAGAACGACCAGACGGTCGCAGGTTGCGTAGAGCGACACCGACTTTCCGCCGGTCAGCTTTATCTGCACGTCCCGCCCTGTCGAATCCTTCGCGTCATGACCTGCGTATGAGGCGGGATAGAGCTCGAGCCCCAATGCCTCGGCGGCGATCACCTCGCCGATGGATCCGACGAGGTGGCCGTCCGGCGTGAACTTCCGTCCGGGATAGAGCTTTTCCAGCTCGGCGACGGCTTCGTAGATAGCCGCGACGGGCGTCGGCAGGCGAATATGGCTCATGCCTACGCTGTCTCCAGCTTCAGGACCCCTGCCGCCGCCATGTCGTCGTGCAGGGCCTGGGGGCACCAGTCGTAGCCGTTGGGCCAGGTCAGGGCGCCCATCTCCAAGAAGACGCGATCGAAATAGAGCGGATCTCGGAATGGCACGGCCATCTCGCCGCTCCGCGTCGCGAGATCGGAAAAGTCCCACTCGCCGGCCTGTCCGTCCGTGAACCAGAGCTTGAGGTGGTAGTCGTCCAGTCGTTTCAGTTTGCTCACGTGAACGATCTTGCCGGTCATTATCGGCGTCCAGTCCCGGAAATTCTTTCGAACGGCCCAGCGGCGGCGTCGGCTGGCATGCGGGAATCGCAAGCATGGTCATGCGCGAGCGCCTGTAAAATACGTTCCCCATAGTTGCATGTTCGTGAATTGTTCTCAATCGGAATTTACTCGACAAAAGAAAGAGGCCCCGGACGTTCCCGTCCGGGGCCTTTTGCTTGTCGGGGTCATGCGGTCGCTCAGCGGGTGGCGACGGCGACCGGGGTGGCGCGGGCGGCCAACTTCAGGCCTTCGCGTTGGCTCGACGACAGTTGCTTGGCGGCCTGCTTGCGGATGCCGTCCTTGCAGCCGGCGATCGTGAAGTCGCCGGTGGGGTTGTCGCGGGCCAGATCGCGGCAGACGTGCTCGCCGGCGGCGTCGACGCGGGCGGCGAATTCGGCGGCGTGGGCGGGGTTGGAGAGGTTCAGGCCCACCAGCGAGATGGTGGCGGTCGTTTCGGCATGGGCGGCTTGCAGCAGGCCCAAGGCGGGCACGGCGGCCAGGGTGACGGTGGCTACGGCGGCCAGGCTGGTCATGAACTTGCGCATTGGAGTGTCCCTTGGGTTGATGTCGTCGGCGCGTCCCTGCGCCCCATGTCCAAAGATGTACTCCGGTGTTCTCGTGAATACTCGTTACGTCTCATTCATGACGTGTAATTAAGCTAGTGTACTCAAAGTAATGTTCTAAACTTCCTGTAATGTCGCATATCGATTATCGGCGCTCTTAAGGCCATGATTAACCAATGGTTAAGCTGCGCCGCCTTTTGGCCTTACGGGTGCGGCATAGAGCCCGCCTTCATCATCCCGAAAGGTCGCCTGTGGGATGGGAGCGCGCTTCGGCGCGGTCTCTTGCAGTGACCGACCGTCTGTGAGGATCGCTCTTGGCGTCACGAGTCCTGGCCGCAACGTCGTCTCCCTATTCGCTCGCCGCCTTCGCGGCGGTGGGCGGCGCCATCGTGGTCTGGGGCGCGATCAACGCCGTGACGGCCGTCGGCGCGATGAGCGCCGGCTCGGAGCAGCCCGCGCCGGCCCCGGTGCTCACCCCGGTCACGGCGCCCGAGCCGCCGCCTCCGCCGCCGCCGGCCTTCGTGTTCGACGCGCCGCTGCCAGGCCATGTGGTCAATTCGCCGTTCGGCCTGCGCCAGATGCCGTGGGAAGAGAACGGCCGCCTGCACGAGGGCGTCGACATCGCCGCGCCGGCCGGCGCCCCGGTCCATGTCGCCACCGACGGCATCGTCATGCGCAGCGGCGTCAGCGGCACCTACGGGCGTTTCGTCGAGGTAGCCCACAAGGACGGCTTCCGCACCCTCTACGCCCATCTGGGCCGCGACGCGGGCCTCAAGCGCGGGACTTACGTCAAGCGCGGCGCGACCGTGGCCTATGTCGGCAACTCCGGCCGCTCGACGGGCTCGCACTTGCACTTCGAACTGCGCAACAAGGCCGGCAAGCCGCTGAACCCGGCTCTGTTCATGGGCAAGACCTTCGCCGAGAAGAGCGACCTGCCGCTGAAGGCCGCCGCCAAGGTGGGCCGCACGGTCCGCCTGGCCCAGGTCTCCAGGTGGCCCGAAGGCGTGAAGAGCAAGATGTCGGCGAACGGCGAGGGCGTGGTCACCCGCGTCAAGGGCGGCCGCATCCGCACGCGGATCAACGTCGTCGACGGCTAAGGTTTCGCCAGGCCAGGCCCTGCACCGAATTTAGACGCGAGCGTCACTCGACGGCCATGCTTGCTCGGCTAGAGTGGCGACATGCTCAGACACGTCGGACGCGCCGTTGCCGGATTTGCTCTTCTCCTTCTCTCGTTCGTCGCCGTGGGCGGCCTGATGTYGGCGGCCGGCCATCCCGTGCCGCGGGGCCAGATGGTGGACATCGGCGAGGGCAGGCAGCTGCGCCTTGTCTGCGAAGGTCCCGCCCGGGACGCCAAGGGCGATCGTCCGACGGTCTGGCTGGAGGCCGGGGCCTTCGGCTTCGCCGCCGACTGGGGCGCGACCCAGCAGGCGCTGAGCGCCGCCGGCTGGCGCTCCTGCGCCTACGACCGGGCCGGCATGGGCTTCTCGCCGCCCGGACCCGCGCCGCGCGACGGCCTGGCCATCGTCTCCGACTTCGAGAAGCTGGTCGCCGCCTCGGGCGAACGGGGGCCGTTCATCCTGGTCGGCCACTCGATGGCCGGCCTGCGCCTGCGTGAATATGCCGGCCGCAACCCGGACAAGGTGGCCGGGCTGGTGCTGGTCGACGCCGCCACGGCCGACGCCTCGGAGACCGAGGCGTTCAAGCCGTTCATCCAGGCCTTCTCCACGGCGTCGCGCTGGGCGGCGCGCGGTGCGTCGATCGGGCTCTACAAGCCGCTGGTCTACACCAGCCTGGGCGACAAGATCGGCCTGCCGCCGGCCGCCAAGGCCGAGAAGCGCTGGGCCTTCGCCAACGGCCGCCACAATCGCACCGCCGCCGCCGAGGTGGCCCTGTGGTCCCTGTCGGCCCAGCAGGCGGTCGCCGTGCCGGCCTATGACCCGAACTGGCCGGTGGCCGTGGTCACGGCGGGACCGGTCAAGGGGCGCGAGAAGCGCAAGGCGATGCAGGCCGCGCCGGCCGAGCGGTCCAAGCACGGCTATGTGGACCACGTCGAGGGCGCGTCCCACACGCGGCTGCTGGGCGAGACGTTCGCCGGGCATATCGTCAAGGCGGTGGCGTTCGTGGGCGGGCGCTCAGGCGGTTAGCACTTGCCCCCTACGGGCCTTCGGCCGTCTTCCCCCACAGGGGGAAGAGGAACGTCCTCCGCCCCCTCGCCGCTGACAGACCGCGAAACGGCTGGGTGGGGCAAGAGGCTGAGCCGCTCACCTTTCAGGCAAACAAAACCCGCCCGGATCGCTCCGGGCGGGTTTGGTGTTTCCAGAAACCTGGAAAGCGTCGCTTAACGCGCGCCGACCGGCTTCTTGGGCATCGGGATCAGACCTTCGCGCTGGGCGCGCTTGCGCGCCAGCTTGCGGGCGCGACGGACGGCTTCGGCCTTTTGACGGGCGCGCTTTTCCGACGGCTTCTCATAGTGCACGTGCCGCTTCATTTCGCGGAACGAGCCTTCGCGTTGCATCTTCTTCTTCAGGGCCTTGAGGGCCTGATCGACGTTGTTGTCGCGGACGAAAATCTGGACCAGGGGTCTCTCTCCATTCGACGGCCCGACCATCTTCCCGAGTCCCTCTCAGGGGCCGGGCGGGCGAACAAAACCTGATAAGCCCGAGAAGGGATCTCCCGGGCGACGAGGGGCGGCTGATAGCAGAGGCGGGGGGCTCTGTCCATGGCGACGCGGCCTAAACTCCCGTGTAGACTCGGATTCATGAGCGACAAAACCGCCGAGGCGGCCAACTGGGCCGATACGACCGAGCAACGGGTGCTGGACGAGGCCCTGCGCCTGGCCCCGCGCCTGGGGTGGAACGCGGGCATGGCCCGGGCCGCCGCGGTGGCTGCCGGCCTCAACGCCGGCGAGGCGCAACTCCTTCTGCCGCAAGGCCCGCGCGACCTGGCCGCCCTGCTGTCGCGCCGTCACGACAAGGCCGCCCTGGCCGCGCTGAAGGCTCTGAACCCGCCGCCGACCAAGATCCGCGACAAGATCCGCGAGGGCGTCGTGGCCCGCCTGGACGCCGCGCAGCGCGACGCCGAGGCCCTGCGAAAACTGGCCGCTTTCCTGGCCTTCCCGACCAACATGCCCCTGGCCCTGACCCTGATCTGGGAGAGCGCCGACGTCTTGTGGCGCTGGGCGGGCGATACGGCGACGGACGAGAATCACTATTCCAAGCGGGCGATCCTGTCGGGAATTCTGGTCTCGACCCTGGCGGTCGACATGGCCTCGGGCCGCGAGTCGGCGCTGAAGCACCTGGACGGCCGCATCGACAACGTCATGGCCTTCGAGAAGTGGAAGGCGGGCGTCAAGCCGATGAACCTGGCCGCCGAGGTGGCGGCGGCGCTGGCGCGGATGCGGTACGGGCGATCCTAGGTTTGAGGACCTCCCCCTGTGGGGGAGGGCCTATCGGGAAGGCCCCAACGCCTTCTCCACCGCCGCCATCGCATGCAGCGTCGTCGTGTCGAACACCGGCACGGGGCTGTCCTCCTGGCCGATCAGCAGCATGATCTCCGTGCAGCCCAGGATCACCCCTTGAGCCCCGCGCGCCACAAGCCGCTGGATCGCCGCCCGATAGATCTCGCGCGAGGCGTCCAGAACCTGGCCGGTCACCAGCTCGCGATAGATGATCTCGTGCACCGCCTTGCGGTCCTCAGCCTCGGGGATCAGCACCTCCAGGCCGAACTTGTCCTCCAGTCGGCCGCGATAGAAGTCCTGCTCCATGGTGAAGGCCGTGCCCAACAGGCCCACCTTG
This sequence comes from Caulobacter sp. P1_B12_2, assembly GCF_056406675.1. Lineage (NCBI taxonomy): Bacteria > Pseudomonadati > Pseudomonadota > Alphaproteobacteria > Caulobacterales > Caulobacteraceae > Caulobacter > Caulobacter sp. P1_B12_2. The sequence continues at coordinate 9,767 of NZ_JBFTZS010000032.1, forward strand.
GTCAGGCCCGCCGCCTGGATCGCCGCCGCCGTCGGGTCGGCGATGTGCAGCAGGGGGATCTTCACCGCCGCGTCGATGGCCCAGGCGCAGCGGTGCATGGTGTTGGTGCACAGCACCAGGAAATCGGCGCCGCCCTTCTGCAGCGCCTTGGAGGCGACCACCAGTTCGCCGGCCAAGGCGTCCCAGTCGCCAGTGTGCTGCAGGGCCTCGATCCGGGCGAAGTCGAACGACCACATCAGGGCGCGGGCCGAGGCTGTGCCGCCCACCCGATCGCGGACCCCCTCGTTGATCAGCCGATAGTACTGGGCCGAGCTCTCCCAGCTCATGCCCCCGATCAGGCCGATCATCTTCTGGCCGACTGGGGCTGGCTCGGCCATGCATCGCTCCGGGAAGGGCCGTCACACCGACGGCGCGTCTTTCCGCTAAGCTTGGACACGAACCTTGAAAAACAAAAGCCCGGGAGGCTCCGCCATGGACACCGTGATCCACAATCCGACCGACGGGATCTACGCCGCCACAGACGACTACGTGCATGCCCTGGAAGTGCGCAATCCGGCCCGCATGCTGTTCGTGGCCGGGACCATGGGGCTGGACGCGCAAGGGCTGGCGGGGACCAGCCTGGAGCACCAGCTGGAGCTGGTCTGGGGCAACCTGCGGGCCATCCTGGCCAGCGCCGGCATGACCACCGACAACATCGTGCGCCTGACCAGCTACCTGCGCGACCCGGCCTATGTAGAGGCCAACGGCGCGGCCCGGGTGAAGGCCCTGGGCGAGCGGCGCATCCCGACCACGGCGATCATCGTCCAGACCCTGGCCGACGACTGGCTGATCGAGCTGGAAATCATCGCCATGGCGTGAATGGCGTCCCCGGTCGGCGTCCTTAGCCGCCCGGGACCAGCTTGAGGCCGATGACGCCCGCCAGGATGAGGCCGATGCAGAGCATCCTCAGCGGCGCTGCGGAATCACCCATGATCACGATGCCCAGGATCGCGGTTCCCGCCGCCCCGATACCGGTCCAGACCGCGTAGCCGCTGCCCACGGGCAGGGTGCGCAGCGCCATCGACAGCAGGAAGACGCTGGACAGTCCGGCGGCGACCGTGAGCAGCCCGGGGATCGGCCGCGTGAAGCCTTCCGACGCCTTCAGGCTGAGGGCGAAGACGATTTCCAGAACGCCGGCGACGCCGAGCAGCAACCAAGCCATGTGGGATATCCTTTCGTCGCCTCGCCCGGCGCCGCGGCCGGGCGAGGTTCGATAAAGTCGAGGGATCAGGCCGCCTTGGCGGCGGCGGGGGTCGAACGGAACGTGACGCCAAAGCGGTTGAAGGCGTTCATCAGGCCGATCGCATAGGTCAGGTCGGCCAGGTCCTTGTCGCCGAACTCAGCGGCGGCGGCGTCGTAGTCGGCGTCGGGAACGCCGGTCTCGGCCACCCKGGTCACGGTTTCCGCCCAAGCCAGGGCGACCCGCTCGCGGGGGCTGAACACGCCGCCCGCGTCATGCCACACCGGGACCAGCACCAGCTTGTCGGTCGAAAGGCCGGACTTCAGCAGGTCGCGGGAGTGCATGTCGATGCAGAAGGCGCAGCCGTTGATCTGTGAGACCCGCAGATAGACGAGGTCGATCAGGGCCTTGGGCAGGTCGCTCTTCAGAAGCGTGGCGTACACGCCGCCGAAAGCCTTGAAGCCCTCGGGCGACGCCTTGGCGTAGTCGATGCGGTTGGTCATGTGACGAAGTCCTTGTCTGATTGAAGACCTCGATCGTGTCGGATCATGGTCCACCAAAGAAGGTCCATGATTGGCTTTATGGACTAGGCCATGATCGGCGTGGATCGGGCTTCGATCACAGGAGCTTCAGGATGCGCCGCCCCAGGGTCTCTGCGACCGCCTGGGAGTCGATGTTGGTGAAGTTGAGCAGCAGGGCCGAGGCGCCGTCGTCCTCCAGAGCCCAGTCCGACAGGGCTTCCCCGTAGAGGCCCTCGCCCCGCATGCGCGCCACCAGCTCACGGTCGGACAACCCGTCCTGGGGCCGGAGGATCAGGTGCATGCCGCCGGGCTGGGCGTCGATCCGCATGCGGCCGCCCAGCGCGCTCTCCAGGCCCGCCGCCGTCATGTCCCGGCGCTCGGCGTAGAGCTTGCGCATCCGCTGGATGTGCCGCGCGAAGTGGCCTTCGGTGATGAAGGCCGTGACGACGGCCTGCGTCAGCTCGGGACTGCCGCCGGTGAAGGCCTGGCTGACCTGCTCGAACCGCTCGACCTGGGCTTCCGGCACGACGACGTAGGCCAGTCGCAGGCTGGGCAGCAGCACCTTGCTGAACGTCCCCGCGTAGAGCACGCGCCCGTCGCGATCCAGGCTCTTGAGGGCCGGCAGCGGGCGGCTGACATAGCGGTACTCGCCGTCGTAGTCGTCCTCGATGATCCAGGCGTCGGTGCGGGCGGCCCAGTCTAGCAGGGCCAGGCGGCGGGGCAGGGACAGGGAGACGCTCAGCGGGCTCTGGTGGGCGGGGGTGACGACGGCCGCGCGGGCTTGGGGCGCGACCTTGAGCCCCTCCGCGACGACCATGCCCTCGCGATCCACCGGCACGGGCACGGCGGCGATTTGCATGTGCGCCAGCAACTCCCGCGTGGGCGGATAGCCCGGGTCCTCGAGCCAGACCCGGTCCCCCGCCTTCAGCAGAGCCTGGGCGATCAGCGTCAGGCTGTGGCGATAGCCCGAGGTGACGAAGACCTGGGACGGCGAGCAGTCGATCCCGCGCGAAACCTGCAGATAGGCGGCGATCTCGGCCCGCAGCGCGGGCAGGCCGTAGACCGGGGGATGGACCATGTCGGACGGCTGCATGGCCCGCACGCACCGCGCGCCCAGCCGCGCCCAGATCTTGCGGGGAAACCGGTCGAGGGCGGGCAGGCCCATCTGGAACGGCAGGATCGACTCCGGCCGAAAGCTCGCCGGCGCGGGGCCGGCGTCGGGGCGGGGCGGGGGACTCGGCAATGGCGATCCCGGCTTGAGGTCGGGCGTCACGACCGTGCCGGCCTGGCCGCGGGCCTGGATGTAGCCCTCGGCGGCCAGCAGCGAATAGGCGGCCTCGATGGTGCCTCGTGCCAGGCCCAGCTCCTGGGTCAGGGCCCGCGCCGAAGGGATGCGGTCGCCGGGCTTCAGGACGCCGCTGGCGATGGCTCCGCGAAAGCGCTCGTAGATCTGCCGATAGAACGGTTCGGCCGCCGTGGGATCCAGCGGTGCGAGGCTGCCTGGCTTTGGGACGGTCATGGCCGACCGTACCATCGCGTGGCGATCATGGCTCAGCCGGAATTGCCGTTCATGGACCTTGGGCCCGGGCCATGAGGCTCTAGACTCATCGCCTGGACAACCCTGGAAACGGCGATGAAGACGATCCTGCATGTCAGCTGCAGCCCGCGCGGCGAGGCCTCAGAGAGCCGCCGGCTCGCCCGCAACATTCTCGGCTTCCTGCTTCAGGCGCATCCTGAGGCGACCGTTGTCGAGCGGGTGATCGGCGGTGTCGAGATCCCGCCGATCGATGCGGACTATGCGACCTCTCAGCAATCGTCGGCCGACGTGTCCCAGGCAGGCTCCATGGCCACGTCCGAGGCGCTGGTCCAGGAGCTGGAGGCCGCCGACATCGTGATCATCGGCACGCCCATGCACAACATGACCGCGCCCGCCGCGCTGAAGGCCTGGATCGACCACGTCGTCCGCGCCCGCCGGACGTTCGACCTCACCCCGGCGGGCAAGGTGGGTCTGCTCCGCGACCGTCCGGTCTTCGTGGCCCTGAGCTCGGGCGGCAAGTTCTCCGGCGAGCGCGCGCGCCAGCCCGACTTCCTGACGCCCTATCTGCGGGCGGTTCTAGGGATGGTCGGGCTGCGCGACCTGACGTTCTTCTCCGTCCAGGGGACGGGCGCCGGTCCCGACGCCGTGGCCGAGGCCAGGGCCAGGACGGATCAGGCGCTGGAGGCGCATTTTACGCGGGTGAACGCCTAGTCCTTCAGCCCGCGCAGCCGGTTCACGTGCCCCATCTTCCGCCCCGGCCGGGCTTCGCCCTTGCCGTAGAGGTGGACGCGGGTCTCGGGTTCGGCGGCCAGCTTGGCCCAGGCCTCGACCTCGGGGCCCAGCAGGTTGGTCATCTCGACATGGGCGCGCGGGGCGGTGGGGCCCAGGGGCCAGCCGGCGACGGCGCGGATGTGCTGTTCGAACTGGTCGACCTCGCAGCCGTCCTGGGTCCAGTGACCGGTGTTGTGCACCCGGGGGGCGAACTCGTTGACCAGCAGCTTGCCGCCGGCCAGCTCGAACAGCTCCACGCCGATCACGCCGACATATTCCAGGGCGGTCAGGATCTTGGCGACGATGGCCTCGGCCTGGTCGCGGGTGGCGTTGCTGACCTTGGCCGGAGCGCTGGTGCGGCGCAGGACGCCGCCTTCGTGGTGGTTGTCCGACAGCGGATAGCAGGCGATCTCGCCGTCGCGGCCGCGGGCGGCGATCACCGACAGCTCGCGCACGAAGTCGGCCGGGGCCTCGAGAATGGCCGGTTTCTGGCCGATCTTGTCGAAGCTGGCGGGAGCGTCGGCGGCGCGCTGCACCCACGCCTGGCCCTTGCCGTCATAGCCCTCGCGGCGGGTCTTCAGCAGGGACGGAGCGCCGATCTTGGCCACGGCGGCGGCCAGGTCGTCGGCGGTCTCGACCGAGGCGAAGGCGACCGTCGGCACGCCGATCTCGGCCAGGAAGCTCTTTTCCACCACCCGGTCCTGGGCGGCGGCCAAGGCCTTGGCCCCGGGGGCGACCAACACGCCCAGGGCGGTCAGCTCGGCGACCGTGGCGGCCGGGACGTTCTCGAATTCGTAGGTGACGACGTCGCACGCCTCGGTCAGGCGCTTCAGCGCCCAGCGGTCGTCATAGGGGGCGACGATCTGGCGGGCGGCGACACGGCCGGCCGGGCTGTTCTCTTCGGGATCCAGGATCACCACGTCGAAGCCCAGGCGCGCGGCGGCCAGGGCCAGCATGCGGCCCAGCTGTCCTCCGCCGAGGATGCCGATCGTGGAGCCTGGGGCCAAAGGGAAAGCGGGCGGAGAAGAAGCCATCAGTCTTCAACGCTTTCGACGACGCTGTCGGTCTGTTGCGCCCGGAAGTCGGTCAGGCGCTGAGCCAGGTCCGCGTCCGAGAGGGCCAGGATCTGGGCGGCCAGCAGGCCGGCGTTCTTGGCGCCGGCCTCGCCGATGGCCAGGGTGGCGACCGGAACGCCGCCCGGCATCTGGACGATGGAGAGCAGGGAATCCAGGCCGTTCAGGGCCTTGGACTGAACCGGCACGCCCAGCACGGGCAGGATGGTCATCGCTGCGACCATGCCCGGCAAATGAGCCGCGCCGCCGGCCCCGGCGATGATCACCTTGTAGCCCGCGGCCTGGGCGCCCGTGGAGAACTCGACCAGGCGTTGGGGGGTGCGGTGAGCCGAAACCACCTTGGCCTCGTAAGCCACGCCCAGGGCGTCGAGCGCGTCGGCCGCCTTCTTCATGGTCGGCCAGTCCGAGCGGCTGCCCATGACAATGACCACGGGGGGGGCGACGGGTGGCGTGGCGGTGGGCATCGGCGACGATTTCCCTAGAAGGCGGCGGCAGGCGTGCTGCGACCTGACGGCCGTGAATCGCGGGCCTTATAGCCGCTGGCGCCCAGGCTCCAAAGCCCGTTCTCATTGGGAAAGCCCAACCGATCCCGAGAGATAATGCGGCGCCGCGACGCTGCGACACATGGCCGTCGCCATTGTCATGGTTAATGAAAGAACGCAGAAATACCGAAGCTTCACCGCAAGTGATTCCCCAAGTGGCTTCCATCGTCCCATGAAGATCAGCAGCGCTCGCACCGAATCCTTCTCGGCGATCCGTCGCCGGGCGCTGACCGAGGCCGCTGGCCCGGCGGTCGCGCGCGCCGTGGTCGCCGCCGACACGGCGGGCTTCCTGGGGCTGTCGGAAGCCGACCTGACCCCGCAGGTGCAGTCGGCGCTGAAGACGCTGATGGTCGAGATCGACGACCTGCGCAACGAGGTCGCCCGCCTGAAGTTCAAGCTGGGCGAGGCGCAAGGCCTGGCCGACATGGACGTGCTGGCTCCGGTGCTGAACCGCCGGGCCTTCCTGCGCGAGATCAAGCGGGTGGCCGCCTTCGCCCAACGCTACGGCTCGCCCGCCAGCCTGGTGTTCTTCGACCTGGACGGCTTCAAGGCCGTCAACGACCGCTTCGGCCACGCAGCCGGCGATGAGGCCCTGAAGGCCGTGGCCGGACGCCTGCTGGCCAATGTCCGCGAGAGCGACGTGGTGGGTCGGATCGGCGGCGACGAGTTCGCCGTGCTGCTGGTCCAGGCCGACCAAGCGACCGCCACGTCCAAGGCCGAGACCCTGGCCGCCGCCGTGCGCGACATGCCGGTGCAGGTCGGCGAATGGTCGGTGCCGCTGCGCATCTCCTGGGGCGTGCGCGAGATCGAGGCGGGCGCGGATCCGCAAGTCGCCCTGGCCGAGGCCGACGTGGCGATGTTCCTGAAGAAGCGAGTGCGTAAGGAAGCTTGATCGCCGCCGGTTTCCGCAGATGAAGAATTGGTAAAATATTCAGGACGGCGTCTAAATTCGCCAATTCTGGAAACAATGGACGTTCTGGGTGTTGTTACGGTCCAAGAGGACTTCAACAATGAACGCTCATCAAATTCTGTTCGTGGAAGATGATCCGATCATCAGCATGTCGGCCTCGGAATTCATTCGAGATCGCGGCTTCAGGGTGCTGGACGTCGATTGCGCTATGGACGCCATGGCGGTCATCGATCGACATGGCTATCTGTCGGCGCTGGTCACCGATGTCGACCTTGGTCCCGGCCAGGACGGCTTCGCCCTGGCGCGCCAGGCGCGCACCGCCTATCCGCGCCTGCCGGTGGTGTTCATCTCCGCAACGGCCGCGGCGCGCCATGCCGTCGAAGGCGTGGAGGGCTCGGTGTTCATCAGCAAGCCCTATCACCCGCGCCAGGTTATCGCGGCTCTGAACGACATGCCGGTCTATCGCACGGCGGCGTGACCTTTCGCGGACGCCGGTTCTTGAAGCCGGCGTTCGCGAGCTCTACCAATCCTCCGCCGTCGTCCGGAGGTCTTGAATGCCTAAGCCGCACCGCTACGCCACCACCCTGACCTGGACGGGCAACACCGGCGAGGGAACGGCGAATTATCGCGCCTATGAGCGGGCCTACGAGATCGCCGCCGACGGCAAGCCGGCGCTGCTCGGCTCGTCCGATCCCAGCTTCCGGGGCGATCCCGCGCGCTGGAATCCCGAGGAGTTGCTGCTGGCCTCGATCAGTTCGTGCCACCAGTTGTGGTACCTGCACCTGTGCGCCGTGAACGGGGTGGTGGTCACCGGCTATCGCGACGAAGCCGTGGCGGTGATGGTCGAGGACGAGACCGGCGGCGGCCGCTTCGAGAGCGCCACCCTGCGGCCGCGCGTGACCATCGCGGCCGGGTCGGACCCCGCCAGGGCCATGGCCCTGCATCACGAGGCGAACACCAAGTGTTTCGTGGCCAACTCGCTGAACTTCCCGGTGGGGCACGAGGCGAGCGTGGAGGTCGAGGGGTGAGCCCTAGGCGATGATGTCCGGCATCAGCTGATCTTCCAGCCGCACGATCTCGTCCTTCAGGGCCAGCTTGCGGCGCTTGAGGCGGGCGATCTGCAGCATGTCGGGCAGGGGGCGTTCCTCGAGGGCCGCGACCGCGTCGTCGAGGTCCTGGTGTTCCTCGCGCAGGATCGCCAGTCGCCGTTCGAGGGCGATGTCGCTGTCTTCGGAAGCGTCGTCGTCGTTCATGGACGCTCCTGCTGGCGTGGCCCAAGGACCCTCAAGGGGGCGGTGATAGATAGCAAAGCCTGACAGCCGGTAAAGGCCGTCATGACGCGTCCTTGGCGACCTCGCCGGACAGGGCGCCGGAAAGGGCGCGCAGGGCGGCCTCGCGCGGCGGATCGCCGGACGCCCGGGCGGCCTCCAGCAGGGTGTCGAAC
>NZ_JBFTZS010000033.1:0-17643 GCF_056406675.1 Caulobacter sp. P1_B12_2
CATCTGGATCGGGCTGTACAGCACCACGTACAGGGCCAGCTGCACCGCCAGGGTCGACTGGCCGCGCCGGGTCAGGTCGGCCTTGCCGTGCACCACGTCGAAGATGCCCGGCGTGAAGTCCATCGGCCCGGCCAGCATCCGCGTGAACGGCAGGATCACCGTGTGCTCGGGCGGGTTGGTCGGGTTGCCCCAGGCGTTGAACTCCTGGCCCCGCGCGCCTTCGCGGCTGAGCATGTTGGGCCAGGTGCGGCGCAGGCCGGTGTCCTTGACCGGCTCGTGGGCGTCGATCGAGATGTGGTGCGCGGCGGCCACCTGGGCGGCGTGCAGATTGTGGCGCACCATGTACTGGCCGGCGAACCATTGCTTCTCGCCCGCCTGGTCGATGATCGTGCCGCTGTGGCGGACATAGCCGGTCTTCACCTGCGAGATGCCGACGCTCTCATACAGCGCCATGGCGTCTTCCAGCTGGGCCTCGTAGTTGGGCACCGCCCCGGCCGTCTCGTTATGGCCGATCAGCTTGACGCCCTTGGCCTTGCCGTAGTCGGTGACGCCTTTGAGGTCGAAGTCCGGATAGGCCTTGGTGAAGCTGAACGTCTCGCCATGGCTGATCCAGTCGCCGTCCCAGCCCTCGTTCCAGCCTTCCACCAGCACGCCGTCGAAGCCATACTTGGCCGCGAAGTCCATGTAGCGCTTGGTGTTGGCGGTGTTGGCGCCGTGCTTGGGACCGCTGCCCCAGGTGGACCGCTCCAGGTGCATCTCCCACCAGATGCCGACATACTTGCCCGGCTTGATCCACGAGGTGTCGGCGATCTTGCTGGGCTCGTTGAGGTTCAGCTCCAGCCGGCTGTCGGCCAGGGCGCCGGCGGTCTCGCCGATCAGCACCGTGCGCCAGGGGGTGGTGAAGGGGCCGGTCTTCTTGGCCAGGATCCCGTCCTGCCACGGCATCAGCCGGGCCTTCAGCTCGCCAGAACCGTCGCCGGCCAGCAGCATGCTGGGGAAGTCCACGAGGGCCGCCTCGTGGAACGACAGGTACAGGCCTCCTTCTCCCTTGGCCGCATCCGTACGCTTCAGGGTTAGCGGCGTCTCAGCCAGGGTGATCCGGCGGGCGTCGGTCTGCTTGTAGAGGTACTCGTCGCGCTCCTGGCCCAGGCCCTCGTACCACCAGGCGTCATAGGCGCCGACGGGCTTGAAGACGGTGCGCTCGTCGGTGACGGCGACGCTCGTCCCGGCCGGAATGGCGCCGTAGGCGTAGCGGAAGCCCAGGCCGTCATCGAACAGCCGGAAGGTCACGTCGAAGGTCTTGTTCAGCGCCGTGTCGCCGGCCAGCGAGACGGTCAGCTCCGAATGGTTGTCGCGGATCGTCCGCTGCTCGCCCCAGGGCTGCTCCCAGGTGGTGTCGGACACGGCGCGCTTGGCGCCGGTCAGGGCGGTGATCCGTGCGGCGGGCTCGCCGGCGAAGGTCAGGCCCAGCGGCGCGGGGGCCAGGACAAGTTTGCCGCCGCGCGACACCTCGTAGAAGGCCTCGCCGTCCTTGGCGAACACGCAGACCTCGATCACCTTGCCCGGCGACTGCGCGCATTCGCGGTCAGCGGCCTGGGCGAAAGCCGGGGCGGCCAGGGCGCCGAGCAGGGCGCCGAACAGGGCCGGGGTTCGCAACATCATCGAACAGTCTCTTTCGTCAGAAGAAAAAAGGGCGTCTCGGCTCCGCAGGCCAGAACCGAGACGCAGGGGAGGACTTGTCTCGTCGCCCAAGCCCAAATGGGGCAAAGGCTGGCGACGAAAAGGGGATGAGGGCGGCGCATCAGAGTTTCACCGCCTCGATGAAGCCGTTGGCGGTCAGGCGCCCCTCACCGGGATCGGCGCTGCCCGCGCTGGGTCCCAGCAGGGCCGAGTGCAGGACGTGATTGCGATAGACGATCAGCCGATTGAACACGCAGTCGGCCCGGCCGATCAGCTCGTAGTCGGCCATGTCGGCGCCGGCATAGACGGCCGCGCCGACGCCGCGCGCGGTCATCTGGGCCTGGGCGATATCGACATAGGCGCCCTCACGATCACGGTCGACGCTCTCGAAGCCCGTGGCCTTGTGGCGGAAAAAACCGGTGCCGCCGTGGTCGCCCCGGCACAGGTAATGGACCATGGCCAGCCGCTGGGGATCGGGCCCGTCGTGGTGCGGGATCTTCTGGATCGGCTGGGCCTCGCGGACCGAGGTGGTCGCCAGGGCGAAGAAGCCGAAATACTTCAGATAGGCGTCGCTGCTCAGGCCGAACGCGGCGGCGATCGGACCGCGCAGGGCGGTGACCACCGTGCGGTAATACGACTCCGGGAGGGGCGCGTTCAGGCCCGGATAGTGGGTGTGCTCGGGCGTGTAGAAGCCGGCCTCGCGGGCGGCGTCGATCATCGCGTCCGGATCGGCCAGCACGTCGTCGACGACCAACAGCGGCTGGCGCTCCTGGCTGACATGTTGCAGCTGGACCCGGATCCGGGGCCCGATCAGCAGGGGCGGAGCGGTCAGCGCCACGGTCATGCGCCGCCCTTCAGGAAGGCCATCTTCAGCTGGCGCTTGAGCGCTTCACGGAACGACGGGCTCATCGGCCCCAGCGCGCCCTTCAGGGCGTCCGGCAGGTGGGCGGTCGCCTCGCCGTCCTCGGCGAAGACATAGGCCTCGAACATCGCCTTCCAGTAGGCGCGCTCGCCGGGCGGCAGGTCCTTGAAGGCCAGAAGCGCGGTCAGGAAGACATCGTTGGCCCGCTCCAGCCCGGCGCCCGTATCGCCCCACCACCAGTTGACCATGGCGTTGTAGGGTTCGAGCGAGGTGACGTGGTGCCACCAGTATTTCGGCACGAACAGCGCGTCGCCCGGCTCCAGCCAGGCGACCTCTCCGGCCGCGTGGGCGTCGCGATAGCGGGGGAAGCGCGCCAGGTCCGGAGCCTCGGGATCGACCAGCGACAGCGGCGGCGGATTGTCCAGCGGACCGACATAGAGGTTGGCGACCTGGGTCGGCGGGAACAGCACGAAGCGGCGGCGGCCGGCGATCACGCAGGCCAGGTTGTGGTCGCGGTCGTTGTGGGTCTGGGTGCGCACGGCGCCGCCGATCCACAGACGCGGCATGACCCGGGGCGGCAGCAGCGGAGTCGGGTTCTGGCGGATGAACGCGGGCAGATGGCTGGCCAGGGGCAGCATCTGGATGGCCACGAACGGCGCGGCCGGATCGCCCAGCAGGCGCTCGATCCGGTCCAGGGTCTCGCTGATCCCGGCCTGACGCTTGGAGAAGGCGAACTCGCGCAGGTCCGCGCCATAGCCGAAGCGGCCGCCGGTGGCGGCGGGGGCCTCCATGACCGGGGCCGGCGCGCCGGTGTCCATGGCCTTGAGATAGGCGTTCAGGGCGGCGGGTCCGCGACGTCCGGCGGCCAGAGCGGGCCAGACGTCGAGCAGGCCCTGGATCACCACCGGCCGCTCGGCCTGGACAATGGCGTCGAAGCCCGCCGACGACGGCCGCGACACCGCCGCCACGCGCGGCAGGGCGTCGATGTCGAGGCTCTCGCCCCCCGTCGCTTTAGGGATCACGCCGCCGCCGTCCATCAGCAGACGCTTTCCAGATAGAGGTCGTGGGTCGGCTGCTTCAGCACCTGTTCCTTGATGAAGGAGAGGATGCGCCGGAACTCGCCCTTCATGGTCTCGGGCGCCGTGCGGTCGATCATCGGCGCATAGGTCTCGGGCGTCAGGCCGTGGCCGGTCAGCAGGGCCCGCCAGCTGTCGGCGACGAAGGTCTCGTGCTCGGACGGCGGGATCTCGCCGCGCGCCTGGAAGGTGGCGATCTTGTGGGCCAGCACGTCCGAAGCGGTGGCCGCGCGGGCCCGCTCCCAGAACGGGGCCTTGGCGTAGCGGTTGGCGACGTAGTGGGCCGATTGGAAGTCGCGCAGGCGCTCGTAGACGTCGCGCAGGGTGGCGTTGTACTCGGCGCGCTCGGCGGCGAAGTCCCCCGCTACCGGGAACAGGGTCAGCAGGTGGACCAGGCCCAGTTGCACGGCTTGCAGCTCGACGCCGTGCACAGGATCGAAGGCGCAGGCCGCCTCGCCGATGGCGACGCAGTTGCCGGCCCAGGCCTGGTCGCGACGGCCGGGGTCGCTGACGGAAACGACGGCGTCGGTCAGGGCCTGGCCGGCGATGCGGCCGGCCAGCTCCAGCGCCTGGTCGTCCGTGCACAGATCGCCGGCATAGACCTGCAGCACGTGGGTGTGGGCCTGGCTCGGATAGAGCCCCACCCAGCCACGCGCCCAGGCCCGGATGTCGGCATAGGGCGGCAGAGACTCAAAACGCGGCCCCTGGGCCCGCAGGACCCGGTCGGCGGGGAAGAACGCGCGCCAGCTTTCGCGGGCCACGCCCAGGGCGGTCATCAGGACGGCATCGGACCCCGTGGTGTCGATGAAGAAGTCGCCCCCGATGCAGCGGCCTTCGCCGAGGTCCAGGGCGGCGATCTCGCCGTCCGCGTCCAGGGTCGGCGCGACGGCCAGGGCCTGGTGCATCTCCACGCCCAGTCGGCCCGCCAGGGTCTTGAGGCTGGCGGCGTAGGCCATGGCCGGCAGGTGGTAGCCGTAGTCGGCGCGGCCGAAGACCTCGGTCTCCTCGTCCGGCAGCAAGATGCGCCCCTGCCGGGCGGCGGCGGCCGTCAGCGAGAACTCGTCCAGCGCCACCGCCAATCCAAGAGCGCTCGCCTTCAGCCAGAACGGGAAGAAGTCGCGGTTGTCGATCGGCGCGCCATAGGCGCCGTGGGCGTGGAAGAAGGCCGGGGTCGCGCCCGAGACGTCGGCGAAGTTCTGGCCCAGCGAGAAGGCGCCGCGCGTCGCACGGAGCAGGGCCGCCTCGTCGATCCGCAGCAGGCCGTGCAGGGCCTCCAGCGGCGGCAGGCTGGCATGGACGTCGGCCGCGCCCAGGCGGGTGGGCAGCTCGACGGCGGTGACGCCGACGCCCGCCGGACGCAGGGCCTGGCGCAGCACGCAGGCCGACAGCCACAGGGCCGCGTCGCGACCGACGACGACGATGCTGCTGGGCGCGCCCATCAGGCCACCGCCGGGGTCAGGACCGCCTGCGCGCCGGCGCCAGGCGCATAGCGGGCCAGGAAGTCGGCGTGCGAGGTCATGGTCGCGACATTGCTGTCGATGCGGGTCTTCAGGTCGGCCAGCTTGGCCTCCAGCTCGTCGAGCGGCAGGCTTTCGGCCAGGCGGTCATAGGCGCGCGGCGTCAGGCCCTGCCCCTCCAGCACCGACAGCCAGCTGTCGCGCGAGAACAGGCCGTACTTGTAGTCCGGCAGGGCCGCGCGGCGCTCAAATAACTCAAGCTTCGCGGCCAGGCTGTCGGGGATGGCCATGGTCCGCACATGGTCCCACAGGGGCTGACCGAACCGGCTGTTGGCGCGGTAGTGCAGGATCAGGAAATCGCGGATCCGGTCGTACTGGATCTCGAACAGGCGGTTGAACTCGGCGACCAGCCGGGGGTCCATGCGGTCGCCTTCGCCGGGCGTCGGCATCAGGTTGACCAGGTCGATCACGGCGGCCTGGATCAGGAAGATGCTGGTCGATTCCAGGGGCTCCAGGAAGCCGCTGGCCAGACCCATGGCCACGACGTTGCCGCTCCAGCCACGCACGCGGCGGCCGGCCTTGAACCGCAGCAGCCGGGGCTCGTCCAGCGCCTCGCCGTCCAGCTTGGCCAGCAAAGTTTCGCGGGCCTGGTCCTCGTCAAGGAAGGCGCTGGAGAACACATAGCCGTTGCCCGTGCGGTGCTGCAGCGGAATGCGCCAGCGCCAGCCGCCGACATCCGCGCTGGCCCGGGTGTAGGGCGTCAGGCCGTCGCCGCCGGTCTTGCACGGCACGGCCAGGGCGCGATCGCAGGGCAGCCACTGGGCCCAGTCCTGCCACGCCACCTCCATCTGCCCGCCCAGCAGCAGCGAGCGGAAGCCGGTGCAGTCGATGAACAGGTCGCCTTGGAGAGTCGCGCCCGACTTCAGGCTCAGCGCGGCGACATGGCCCGAGGCGCTGTCGCGGGCGATGTCGGCGACCATGCCCTCGATCCGGGTCACGCCGCGCGCCGTCGCCCAGCGGCGCAGGAAGCCCGCATAGAGGCTGGCGTCGAAATGGTAGGCGTAGGCGTAGGTCGAGCGGATCGACTTGTCGTCCTGGTTGGGGAATTCAAAGGCGTTCGCCCGGCACGCGGCCACGGCGTAGGAATAGGCCTGCAGCGGCGCGACCCGGCGTCCGGCCAGCTTGGCCCGCGCCCAATGGTGTTCGAAGTCGACGCCGTTCCACGGTTCGCCGAACGTGCCGAACGGGTGGATGTAGCGGTCGCCGGCCTGGTTCCAGTCGCGGAACTCGATGCCCAGCTTGATGGTCCCCTGGGTCTCGCGCAGGAACTGCGCCTCGTCGATCCCCAGCATGTCGTTGTAGGTCTTGATGTGCGGCAGGGTGGCTTCGCCGACGCCCACCGTGGCGATCTCGTCGGACTCGATCAGGGTGACGYCATAGGCCTTGGGATCCAGCAGCCGCGCCAGCCCGGCCGCGCACATCCAGCCGGCCGTGCCGCCGCCGACGATGACGACCTTCAGGGCCTTGGTTTGGTCTGTCTGCATGATCCTGGCCTCCCGTTTACGCCGGAGCATACGCCGCCGCGGAACCTCCGCGACGGCGTCGCCCGATCGGGACTAGTACTTGAAGCGAATGCCCAGCTGGACGCGGCGATCGTTGCGGATCCACGACGAGTCGAGTTTCACCGGCTTGGCGCCGGGGGTCAGGGCCGAGTCGCCGAAGACCTGCTGCTGGAACACCGTCTTGGTGTCGAGGAGGTTGGAGCCGTCCAGCGACACTTCGATGTTGTTGTTGACCTGGTAGCGGATCGAGCCGTCCAGGAAGCCCGTCCCCTTCTGATAGATCGGCAGGCCGATGCAGCAGTCGAGGTTGTTGGTCAGGAACGACGAGCGGTAGCTGTAGGCCAGGCGCATGGCGATCGGGCCTTTCTCGTACAGACCCACCAGGTTGTAGGAGTCGTCCGAGATGCCGGCCAGGCGGTGGCTGTCCATGACCGCGCCGTTGACCTGCAGCCCGCCGCCGAAGGCGACGGTGCCGCCGGCCGCGTAGCCCGGCTGGGTGGCCAGGTTGGAGTTGCTGATCCCCTCCTGCTTGGTGTGGGTGTAGTTGGCCTGCATCCCCAGGCCGTCCCACGGGCTGGGCAGGAAGTCGAAGAAGGTCTGGTAGGCGACCTCGAAGCCCTTCAGCTCGCCGCCGCCGTTGCCGTTGCGCGGGCCGCGCACCAGAACGTTCTGGGTCACGCCGTTGTTGGTGAACGAGCGCAGGAACTCGCCGTAGGCGATGCTGCCGTTCAGCTTCTTGTAGAAGAGGTCGAAGCTGAACGAGCTGCTTTCGTTGAAGTAGTGCTCGAAGGCCAGGTCGAACTGGTCGGCGGTGATCGGCTTCAGCGCGCCGAAACCGGAGTCGGCGTTGAATTGGAAGTTATAGCCGGTGACGTTGGCCGGGATGTGGGCCGCGGTCGGCGAGCTGTAGATCACGTACGGCGAGTCCGGCGAGGTGTTGAGGGCCGGGGTCTGGACGGCGACGAAGTTGCGCAGCAGGCCGAAGTCCGGCCGCGACATCGCCCGCGAGGCGGCGAAGCGGATGAAGCTCTTGTCGTCGAGACCGAACCGCACGTTGAAGCTGGGCAGCCAGTTGTGGTTCTTGCCGGCGAAGTCGTTGGCCGCGCCGCCGCCGTTGCTGAAGTTCAGCAGGTTCGGCGTCAGCCAGCACGAGATGTTGGTGACCGAGTTGGGACCCAGCGGCGCCGAACACGGCGTGGTCGCGGCCGAGGTGTACCAAACGTTGGTCGGGAAGGCGACGCCGCCCGAGCTGGTGGTCTTGGTCTCGACGAAGCGCAGGCCGACATTGCCCTGGACGGTGACGCCGTTGAAGATCGTCATGTCCTCGCCGCCGAAGCGCAGCATGGCGTAGGCCGCCATGGTCTCTTCCTCGACATCGACGATCTCGGGATCGGTGAAGCAGCCCTCGGTGTTGCTGGCGCGCTGGCACAGCGGGGTCCAGGCCATCGGCGAATTGGTCGTCGCGCCGCTGAGCGCCTTGATCAGCCCGTCGTGGTCGGCCAGCGTGGCCTTGCTCAGGAACACCAGGTCGTTGTTGGGGAACACCTTGCCGTTATAGAAATCGCCGAGGCCGGCGACGCTCCAGATGCCGGCGCCGTAACCCTGGAAGGCCCCCGCGTGGCCGCAGGCGGCCGGATAGGCTTGAGGCGTGGTGTTGTCGATGTTGAAGCCCGGGCCGTTGCAGTTCCAAGGCGCGGCCACCGGCGACCAGTTGTAGGTCGAGTAGCGGACCTTCTGCTTGCGGTCGGCGTAGCGCACCCCGACCTTCAGCGAGTTCAGCCAGCCACCGTCGGCGAACTGGTATTCGCCGTCGGCCCGCAGGGCCAGTTCGGTGGCGTCGTTGTCCTCATAGTGGTCCTGGATGAACGGGATCCAGTAGTTGTGCGGGTTCGACAGGAAGCCCGGCGCGTAGTTGACGTTCGAGCCCGGCTGCAGGGTGATCTGCGGCGTGCCGTCGCCGTTCACCTTGTACTGGGCGTCGGCCATCGTGCGGTTGGCGACCAGGATGTCGTAATTGTTGGTCTCGGCGTCGATGTACTGGACGTCGAAGCTGGTGTGCAGGCGGTCGCTGACATCCCACTGCAGGTTGGCCGAGATGTCGCGCGTGCCTTCGGAGTGATCGAAGTTGCGGGCCTGGTTCTCGATATACAGGCCCTGGCGCTGGGTGGCGCAGGCCGGAATGCCGCCGCAGTAATTGACGAAGGGCTGGCCGGGGACCGCCGAGCCGCGGTTGATGTTGTCCTGGGTGCTGGAGCCCCAGTCACCGGTCGGTTGGGTCAGGATGCCCGAGGTCAGCATGCCGTCCGGGCCGAAGGTGAAGGCCGGCGAGCCCTGGGCCGGGGCGAGATAGGCCGTGGTCTGGGGCGAATAGGCCGGGGCGGCCCACAGGCCGAATCCGACCACGTTCACGCTGCGCTCGAGCCAGGCGTTCTTGTACTTGGAGTCGTTGTACTGGGCCTTGAAGCGGACGGTGCGGTCGTTGTTCTCGAACTGGAACGCCAGGGCCGTGCCCTTGCGGACCCGGTCGTATTCGACCTGCGAGTAGTTCACCTGATCGGGGATGTAGCGCCAGCCCGTGCCGCCGTAGGGGTTGGCCGTACACGGGATCGAGCCGTCGGCGCTGACGATCGCCTTGCCGGTGATGTCGTTCATGCCGGCCGAGCAGAACGTGCCGATGCGCTGCATCACCACGCCTTCGGTCTGGGTCAGCACGTGCGAATAGGCGTAGTCGGCCATGACGCCGATGCGGCCGAAGTCGACGTCCCAGGTCTTGCTGACGATGCCCGAATATTCGTAGGTGACCTTCTCGGAGCGGTTGCCGTAGTTGGCCTTGCCCGAGAGCGAGATCACCTGGTCCTTGCCGTCGAACGGCAGGCGGGTGCGCAGGTTGACCGTGCCGGCGATGCCGCCCTCGATCATCTCGGCCGTCTGGTTCTTGTAGCTGTCGACCCCGGCCATCAGTTCCGGCGAGATGTCGTTGAAATTCAAGCCCCGCGCGGCGTCGGCCGAGAAGCTGTCGCGGCCGTTGAACTCGGTGCGGACCTGGGTCAGGCCGCGGATCAGGACCCCGGCCGGTTCGGCCGAGAAGTGCGAGCTGTCGTCGCTGGACTGCAGGCGGGACACCGTGATGCCCGGCACGCGCTGCAGCGCTTCGGCGACCGACTTGTCGGGGAAGGCGCCGATGTCGGTGGCGGTGATCGAGTCGACCACGGTGTCGGCGTTCTTCTTGATCTGCTGCGAGGTGGCCAGCGACTGGCGCACGCCGATGACGACGACTTCGTCGACCACCGCGGCGTCCTTGTCTTGCGCGAGGGCCGGCGCGGCCGCGCCCATGGCGACCCCCATCGCGGTTAGCGCGATCAGCGAAACGCCGCCGCGCAGGAACGCCTTGCGCCCTCCCTGGTCAAGCGTGCGGCCGAAACTGAACTTGCTCATCCCGTTCTCCCTGATTTTCTGCCCGCGCCTTGGTCGCGCGGGTGTTTTTTGATGAAGCCGCGCGCCCTTCCCGGAGCGTCGCGGAGACCCCTGCACTCGTGGCCCGTCCCCTTCCCCAAGAAGATCCTCGGGGCGGCGCCGAACCGTGAATTCCGTTGAATGATCCTTGGTCGCGCGGCGGCTCGTGAGCCGGCTTCGACACGGTGAGCGTTCGGTCACCCCGACCGAGCCGCTCGTGGCCCCTTGTCCCCTCCCCTTCTTTTCGTCGCGGCGTTCGCCGTTGTCGTTCCGCCGCCAGCGCCTCACCCCTCGGATCGGCCCTCGCAAGATTTGCGGCGCCGAGCGCTCCAACCCAGACGCGGATAAGCCCCCGCGCCGCGCTCAATCGCTCGACTTGCGCAATCTTGCGTTCTTTTGCGCCGAGCGCAATAGCGTTGTTCTGCCAAATACGGGGCCGTTAGCGGTAACTTTCGGCCTGAATCCGTCGTTGTGGCATTTTTGGAACGATGCGGCGCCGATTCCGATCTTGCGGCGGCGTTCGATTTACGCAATTCTTGCGTAACTTTCGAGGACAGCGGGATGCCTGCGAGTCTCAAGATGCGCGCGCAAGCTTTGCTCCCGGCCTTTTCAGGCGGGACCCGCCGGCTAGTGGGCGGCCACGCTTCGCGGCGCGCGGACGGGATCGCGGATGAACAGGGCGCTGACCGCGGCCAGGGCGAAGGCGCCCGCCGCCAGGCCCAGGGCCAGGATCGCCTCGCCCTTGAACAGGCGCCCGACCACCGGTCCCAGCACGGTGGCGGCGATCAGCTGGGGCAGCACCAGGAACAGGTTATGGATGCCCATATAGACGCCCATCTTGTGGGGCGGCACGGCGCTGGACAGCATGTCGTAGGGCGCCGACAGGATCGAGGCCCAGGCGATGCCGATGCCGACGATCGGGATCCACAGCAGGGCCGGGTCGTCGATCAGCACGAAGCCCACGAAACCCAGGGCGCCCATAGCCAGGCACAGGGCGTGGCTGGCCCGCAGGCCGATCCGCGCCGCCAGGGCTGGCAGCAGCAGGGCGACCAGGGCGGCCACCCCATTGTAGCCGGCGAACAGCACCCCCACCCAGTCGGCCCCCTGGTTGTAGGCCGCCGAGGCCGGATCGGTCGCGCCGTAGTGCCGGGCGGTCACCGCGGGCGTGGTGTAGATCCACATGGCGAACAGTCCAAACCAGGTGAAGAACTGAACCACCGCCAGGCGGATCAGCACCTGGGGCATGTGCAGCATGTCCTCGACCACCTCCAGCACGCCCAGCGACGCCTTGCCCTGCCGCCGCAGCCAGGTGGCGGCCAGCTGGGCGGCGCCGAAGGCGATGGCGAAGGCGGCCAGCACATAGATCTCGCGCGCCCAGTCGCTGATGAAGGCCGCGGCGCAGGCCACCAGGCCGGCGATCGTCCACAGCGCCCCGCTCTTCAGCATCAGGGCCGCGCCCTCGGCGCTGGGCGTGCGGTGCTCGGGCAGGACGCGCGCGCCGTCGGCCAGGGTTTCGGGAGGGTGCTCGCGGGTGGTGAAGACCGTCCACATCACCGCCGCCAACAGGGTGACGCCGCCCACATAGAAGGCCACGTGGACCGAGCGCGGCAGGTGGCCGGGCGCGGCCTGGCCCGAGACGCCGAACCAGTGAGTCAGGGCCCACGGCAGGGCCGAGGCGAACACCGCCCCCGCGCCGATGAAGAACACCTGCATGGCGAAACCGGTGGTGCGCTGCTCCTCGGGCAGGGTGTCGGCGACGAAGGCCCGGAACGGCTCCATGGCCACATTGATCGAGGCGCTCAGCACCCACAGCATCAGGCTGGCGGTCAGCACGCTGGAGGCGTTGGGCATCAGGAACAGCGACACCGCCGTCAGGATCGAGCCGTAGAACAGATAGGGCCGGCGACGACCGAGCCGTCCCCAGGTGCGGTCGCTGAGGTGGCCGATGATCGGCTGGACCAGCAGGCCGGTGGCCGGGGCGGCGATCCACAGGATGGCCAGTTCGTTGACGTCCGCGCCAAGCGTCTGGAAGATCCGGCTGGTGTTGACGTTCTGCAGGCCCCAGACGATCTGGACCCCGAACAGACCGCAACACATGTTCCAGATTTGCGAAAAGGACAGCCTCGCCTTGGTCATGCGGCGCGGGTCCCACATCGCCGGGCGAAGTCTTGGCGCTTGCCTTGCAAAGGGTTCTCTTCGATGTGCATTAAGGCGAAGAACGTGGTTCTCCTGACAGTATCTGGACGCAATGGGCAGCGGTAGCAACAACAGCACGACGCTGGATGATCTGGCGAAGCTGTCGGGCGTCTCCGCGTCGACCGTCTCGCGGGCGCTCAACGACCATCCGTCGATCAGCACCCGCACCAAGCAGCGGATCTGGGCGCTGGCCAAGGAGCACGACTATCCGTTCCGCCGCTACATGCCGGCGGGGCCGATCGGGTCGGAGGGCTCGATCGCCATCGTCACGCCGCGCACCCACGGCCGGCCCCTGCCGCTGTCGCACCCGTTCTTCCTGGAGCTGCTGGCCAGCATCGGCGAGGCGGCGCGCGACCGGGGTTGCGACTTCACGGTCAGCCACACCTCGCCCGCCAGTTTCGAGGACCTGCTGACGGTCACCACCACCAGCCGCGCCGACGGCGTGATCTTCCTGGGCCAGAGCACCCTGCACGAGGCCTTCAACCAACTGGCCGAGGCCGACGCCCGCTTCGCGGTCTGGGGCGCCCAGATGCAGGGCCAGAAATACTGCTCGATCGGCTCGGACAACCTGCTGGGCGGCCGGCGGGCGACCTCGCACCTGGCGCGGCTGGGCCGCAAGCGCATCGTCTTCCTCGGCGAAACCGAACCAGAGGCCCTGCAGCGCCGGGCCGGCTATCTGGAAGCGCTCAAGGAAAGCGGGCTGGAGGCCGATCCGGCCCTGATCTGCCCGGTCGATTTCGAGCTGGAGTCGGCCGAGGCCGCCGTCCACACCCTGGTCCGCCGCAAGGTGGCGTTCGACGCGATCTTCGCCTCCAGCGACCTGATCGCCCTGGGCGCCATCCGCGCCCTGCGCCGGGCCGGCATGCGGGTGCCCGAGGACGTCTCGGTGGTCGGCTATGACGACATGCTGCTCAGCCGCCTGTCGACCCCGGCGCTGAGCACCATCAAGCAGGACACCTACAAGGCCGGCCGCCTGCTGGTGTCCCGAGTGCTCGACGCCGACGGCGACCACCGGCCCGAGCGGTTGTCGACGGACCTGATCGTGCGGGAAAGCTGCGGGGCTTAGATTATCGACATCGCTCGACCAAACTTCTCGCCATCCTTTCCATCCGTCATTCCCGCCCTTGTGGCGGGAACCCCTCTATCCGCCGCAGGTGCAAGGGGGTGGCGCGCTAGCGCGCCAAAGCATTTCACCGTCAGCTGAACCAGGGGTTCCCGCCACAAGGGCGGGAATGACGGAGAAATTGAAGGATCGCGCCTGGGTCGATCGGCCCTAACGCTTCGCCACCGCCCCCAACAGCGCCTCGATCGACACCGCCTCGCCCATCGCCCGATACCCCGCCGGCGACGGATGCAGCTGGTCGCCGGAATCATAGGCCGGCAGCAGGCGCTCGGGATGCGCCGGGTCGCGGGTCACCCGATCGAAGTCGATGACCGCATCGAAGAGGCCCGAGCCTCGAATCCAGGCGTTCACGGCCTGGCGATCGGCGTCCGCGTCCGCGTCCGAGCGGTAAACCTTGGTGCCCCCGCACGGCAGGATCGTCGCGCCCACCACCCGGATCCCGCGCTCGTGCGCGCGGACGATCAGTTGGCGGTAGCCGGCGATCAGCCCCGCCACCACCGCCGCGCGCTTCTCCGAGGTCACCTCGCCCTCACGCGACAAGCCGCCTATGTCGTTGATCCCGATCAGCATCACCAGGGTCTTGACGCCGGGCTGAGCCAGGACATCGCGATCCAGGCGCGCCAGGGCCGCCTGACCGCTGCCGTCCTTCAGCATCTTGTTGCCGCCGATGCCGACGTTCAGCACCGAGATGTTGCTGGTGCGTGGATCGGCCTGCAGTCGCGCGGCCAGCACGTCGGGCCAGCGTTCGTAGACATCGACGCCCGCCCCTGAGCCATCGGTGATCGAGTCGCCCAGGGTCACGATCGCCGCGCCGCCCGACCGCTCCACGTCGACGCCCGCCAGTTGCGCCCACTGGGTGAAGGTGGCTGCGCCCGCCAGCTCGGGCGCGGCCAGTTGGTCGCCGGCGACGACGAAGGCCGTGGTGCGGGCCGAGCGGTGCACGGTCGCCTGGCGCGGAGCCTCGGGCAGGCGCAGGCTGACGGCCAGTCGCGCGAGCCCCTCGACCGGCAAGGCCACGGGGTCGGACAGCCACGTCGCGCCGGGCGGAATGGTCACGCCGGCCTGACCG
This sequence comes from Caulobacter sp. P1_B12_2, assembly GCF_056406675.1. Lineage (NCBI taxonomy): Bacteria > Pseudomonadati > Pseudomonadota > Alphaproteobacteria > Caulobacterales > Caulobacteraceae > Caulobacter > Caulobacter sp. P1_B12_2. Next base: position 14,479 of record NZ_JBFTZS010000033.1, read on the forward strand.
TCGAAGGTCACGGCCCGATCGGTCCCCGCCACGATCGCCGAGCCGCTTGGAGCGCCCGCCAGCGCCACCCGCGCGCCGTCGATCCGCAGCGGCGCGGTCCCGAAGGTGTTGGCCAGCCGCAGCCTCAGGCGCGGTCCGCCCGCGCCCAGCCTCACCACCTGGCGGATCGTGATCTCGCCCTGAGGCGCGGGCAGGTTGGCCGCATCCGTCGCGACCACCGCCGTCGCCCACGAGCCGCTCCAGACCGGACGCGGCGTGGCCGCCGCCGGCCAGGCCAGCCCCGCGCACAGCGCCAACCCTAGGAACCGTGCTCCAAACCGCGCCATGACGCCCTCCCACATATCTCACAAAATGGATTGACGTCACAGAATATGGAATTAGCGTCGCTGGCAAGATCGCGCTGCCCGGCCGTTGACGCCGATGACGGCGTGCGCAGGGAGAAGCGGCCATGACCATCCCCACACGACGCGACGTGCTGGTGCAAACCACCTTGGCCGGAGCCCTGGCCGGCCTGTCGAGCCCGGCCCTGGCCGCTCCCCCGTCGAAGGGCGCGCGCGCCATGCCGCCGACCGACATCCGCTGGATCGACGGCAAGCCGCCGGCCCTGAACGCCGGCCAGACCTGGGGCACGCCATGGCCGCAGGGCTTGCACTCCCGCAAGCAGACTTTCCGCGCCAAGTCGGCCGACGGCGCGGCCGTGCCCCTGCAGACCTGGCCCCTCGCCTACTGGCCCGATGGCTCGCTGAAGTGGACGGCTCACGCGGTCGGGGCGGGCGAGTTCGGCGAGCGCCTGACGATCGAGTCCGGCAAGCCGGGTCCGGACGCCGGCGTCCGGGTGACGGAAAGCCCGGCGGCCGTCGAGGTCTCGACCGGCCCGGCGACCTGGCGCTTCCCCCGCGACGGCTCGGCCCTGATCGCCTCGGCCACCCGGGGCGGCCGCGAGGTGCTGCGCAACGTGCGCCTGGTGCTGCAGACCCAGGACGCGCCCGAGATCGACCAGACGCCGGTGGCCCGCAAGACCTTCGAGAGCGTGCTCGACAAGGTCACGGTCGAGCAGACCGGCCCGGTCCGCGCGGTGATCCGCGTCGAGGGCCGCCACAAGAACGCCGACCGCGCCTGGGCGCCGTTCATCGTGCGGTTCTACGCCTATGCCGGCGCGGATTCGCTGCGGATGATGCACACCTTCATCTTCGACGGGGGCGCCGCCAAGGACTTCGTCTGCGGCCTGGGCGTGACCGCCGACGTGCCGATGGCCGACGAACTGTACGACCGCCATGTCCGTTTCACCGGCCAGGACGCAGGCCTATGGGCCGAGGCGGTCAAGCCGCTGACCGGCCTGCGCCGCGACACCGGCAAGGCGTTCCGCGACGCCCAGATCGCCGGCGCGAAGACCCCGCCCGCCGACCAGATGCCCGCCCCGGTCCGCGCGGGCCTGCACCTGATCCCCAACTGGGGCGACTTCCTGCTGTCGCAGCCGACGGCCGACGGCTTCACGATCCGCAAGCGCACCGCGCCCGGCCATGCCTGGATCCACGCCGACGGCGGCCAGCGGGCCACCGGCGTGGCCTATGTCGGCGGCGCCAGCGGCGGGGCGGCGATCGGCCTGGGCAATTTCTGGCGCGCCCCGCCGACCGCTCTGGAGATCCGCGGCGCCGCCGGCGAGGTCGCCAAGCTGACCGCCTGGCTGTGGTCGCCCGACGCCCCGGTGATGGACACCCGCTTCTATCACGACGGCCTGGGCATGGAGACCCACGCCCAGGAGACCGAAGGCCTCAACATCACCTACGAGGACTACGAAAAGAACTGGGGCACGCCCACCGGCGTGGCCCGCACCACCGAGCTGCGGCTGTGGGCCCTGGACGCCACGCCCGCCCGCGACGCCTTCCCGCGGATGGCCCAGCTGAACGACCAGCCGCCCCGACTGATGGCGACGCCCGAGCGGATCCACGCCGCCGGCGTGCTGGGCGCCTGGAGCCTGCCCGACCGGGGCACGCCCCTGAAGACCCGGATAGAGGACCGCCAGGACCAGCTGCTGAACTACTATCTCGGCCAGATCGAGCAGCGCCGCTGGTACGGGTTCTGGGACTACGGCGATTTCATGCACAGCTACGACGTCGACCGCCACGTCTGGCGCTATGACATCGGCGGCTTCGCCTGGGACAATTCCGAACTCTCGACCGACCTGTGGCTGTGGCTGAGCTTCCTGCGCGGCGGCCGGGCCGACGTGTTCCGCATGGCCGAGGCCATGACCCGCCACACCGGCGAGGTCGACGTCTATCACGTGGGTCCCTACCGGGGCCTGGGCACCCGGCACGGCGTGCAGCACTGGGGCGACAGCTCCAAGCAGCCCCGGGTCAGCAACGCCATCTACCGCCGCATCTACTACTACCTGACCGCCGACGAGCGGGTGGGCGACCTGATGCGCGACCTGCTCGACGGCGACGAGGCCCTGACCCGGGTCAATATCGGCCGCAAGCTGCAAAACGACGCCTGGCCCAAGGGCGAGATCCGCGCCTCGTTCGGCACCGACTGGAGCTCGCTGTGCGGGGCCTGGTTCACCGAGTGGGAGCGCACCGGCGACCCGCGTTGGCGTAAGCGCATCGTGGACGGCATGCAAACCATCGCGGCGTTGCAGAAGCAGTGGTTCGCCGGCAGCGCCACCTATGACGTCAAGACGGGCAAGTTCTCCGGGACGGGCGACCGCCTGGCGGTCTCGCACCTGAACGCCGCGTTCGGCGCCCCCGAGATCCATGTCGAGATGCTGGCCCTGATCCGCGAGCCCGCCTACGACAAGGCCTGGCTGGACTATTGCCGCTGGTACAACGCCTCGCGCGAAGATCAGACGGCCCAGTTCGGCCAGACGCTGGGCGCCAACGGCCTGCGCCAGGGCCACTCGCGGCTGACGGCCTACGCGGCCTGGCGGCTGGGCGACAAGGCGCTGGCCGAGCGGACCTGGACGGAGTTCTTCGGCCGGGGCGTGGTCGAGGACCTGAACCTGTCGACCGCCACCAAGCGCTTCGACGGCCCGGCCGTGCTCAACCCGATCGACGAGGCGGCGGGCGTCACGACCAACGGCACGGCGCAGTGGGGCCTGGCGGCGATCATGAACCTGGCGCTGGTGCCGGAGGCGCTTCCCGCAAGCGGGGGCTAACTAGAGCTGGGGGC
>NZ_JBFTZS010000034.1:0-17218 GCF_056406675.1 Caulobacter sp. P1_B12_2
GTCGTCGCCCACCTCGAAACCACCGGTGCCCGGGTGCGGGCCGTTGGCGAACAGCTCGAACTCGGTCGGCGCCCGGCCGTTGCGCGACAGGGTCAGGGCGTAGAACAGGCTGTCGGTCGGCTTGAGGAACACGCCCAGCGACGCCGAGACGTTGTCGAAGTCGCGGGTTTCGGTGGGCGTCTTCAGCTCGCGGGTGTCGAAGCGCAGGCCGGCGTCGACGCCCCAGGTCCCGCGGTCCAGCCGCTGCAGGGTGAAGATCCCGTATTCCTTGATGTCGGTCGAGGGCACGAAGGCCTCGTCGCCGATCGCCTCGAAGTGGCGGTCCAGGGCCTGGAAGCCGATGGCGCCCTGGTGGCCGTCATGCTCGCGATGCACCAGCTCCACGCGGCCCTCGGTCCCGTGCGACAGGAAGCGGGTGCCCACCTCGCCGTCCTCCACGCTGACCTCGGCRTGCTCGTAGTCGGCGTAGCCCAGCGAGACGCGGACCTTCTCGAACCACGGATTGTCCAGTTCCTGCTCGCCGCGCAGGTCGTAGCGGGTCTGCTGCAGGTGGATCGAGACCGGACCCTCGGCATTGGGGTCGATCGGGGCCAGGATCTGCTCGTAGGGGACGCCGTAGGTGGTGTCGATCTTCTTGACCGAGGCGCCGATGAAGCCGCGATCGTGGACCCAGGAGACGCCCGCGCCGTAGGCGTCGACCTCGACGTCGGTGTTTTTGACCTTGTGGTCGGGATCGACGGTCAGGCCGTCGCGGGCCGCCAGGCGGTCGGACACCGCGGCCGTCGGGATCGTGTAGTCGTCGGTGCGGCGGCTGGAAAAGTCGGCCGCGAAGACGATCGGGCCCTTCCCGGCCTTGACCGCGCCGCTATAGGCCCAGCCGTCGTCGACCGACGAGACCGAGGCCGACACCCGGCCTTCGGGGCCGTTGGCGGCCGGGCTGGAGGGCACGCGGTCGTCGATCATGTTGACCACCCCGCCGATGCCCGAGCCGCCATAGGCCAGGGTGGAGGGGCCGCGCAGCACCTCGATCCGCGAGGCCTCGCCCGGGTCGCTGGCCACGGCGTGGTCGGGCGACAGGGCGCTGGCGTCCACCTGGCCGACGCCGTTCTGCAGCACCATCACCCGGGGGCCCGACAGGCCGCGGATCACCGGGCGCGAGGCGCCGGGGCCGTAGAAGGTGGAGCGCAGGCCCGGCATGCCGTTCAGCAGGTCGCCGATGCCGGCCGCCGGCAGAGTGTCCAGCTGGTCGCGGGTCACGACGTTGACGCTGCTGGTCACGGTGTCCAGCGACACGGCGTAGGGGGCGGCGGTGACCACCACCTTGTCGACGGCGTCGGGACCATCGGGCGCGCCCGTTTCCGAGGGGGCGTCCGCCGGGGCCGGAGTCTCGGCGGCTTGAGCGAGGGGAGCGACAAGCGCGAACGCCAGCAGGCTCGCGGCGGAAAGCAGAACGCGACGGGGCATGGGAAATCCTGAACCTTGGCCGGGGGAGCGGCTTGCGCAAAGTGTTATGAAATAACATTACGACTCGTCAAGCGGCTTCGTGCCAAAACCAACCTTGACGCGGCCCGTGGTCGTCGTTCTGTGGTCGGATGACCGATCGGAGGCCGCCCATGACCCGCAAGATGCTGCTCGTCGCCACGCTCGGCGGCGCCCTGCTGATGGGCTGCTCGCCGGTCCAGGACCTGTTCTCCAAGGCCTCGCCCAAGGCCGCGCCCTATGCCGTCAGCCCCAGCACGGCCAGCTGGGCCAAGCCTCCGGCCGGCTATCTCACCAGCGGCATGAACCTGGACGGCGCCGCCATCGTCGGCCCGCCGCCGACTCCGGACTCGCCGCGCGGCAAGGCCGACCAGGCGATCTTCGACCAGACCCGCAAGCTGGCGGGCACGCCGGCCTGGGACAAGGCCATCGCCGACGCCGACCTGTCGGGCGCGCACGGCTTCAAGAGCTTCTCCTGCGCCGCCGGCGTCGCCATCGGGCCGGACGCCACCCCGACCCTGGCCAAGCTGCTGCTGCGGATGACCGACGACGCCGCCACCCTGTACCAGCCCGCCAAGGCCGTGTTCCAGCGCGCCCGTCCGCCGGTGGGCAACACCAAGCCGATCTGCGTGCCGCGCGAAAAGTGGATCGAGACCGACGGCTCCTATCCGTCAGGCCACGGCCTGATCGGCTGGTCGTGGGCCCTGGTGATCTCCGAGGTCGCCCCCGAGCACGCCAGCGCCGTGCTGGCGCGCGGCCGCGAGTTCGGCGACAGCCGCATCGTCTGCGGCGTGCACTATCAGAGCGACATCGAGGCCGGGCGCTATCTGGGCTCGGCCATGGTCTCGCGGCTGCACCAGGATCCGGCGTTCATGAGCGACCTGGCGACGGCGCGGGCGGAGGTGGCGGCGTCGCGGGCGACTGGAGCGCCCAAGGACTGCCCTGCCGGCTAACACTTGCCCCCTACGGATCGCTTCGCGATCGTCTTCCCCCACAGGGGGAAGAGGCTCAGCCGCCGGCGCAGGCGCGAACCTCCGCCCCCTATGGGGGCGGACAGGCGACGAAGTCGCCAGGTGGGGGCAGGTGCGTGAGCCGCTGAGTCCTAAGCTGGCCGCCCCATCGCCAGCGCCCCGTACAGCTCCGGCCGGCGATCGCGGAAGAACCCCCACGCCGCGCGATGCGTCCGCAGGAAGTCCAGGTCGAAGGTCGCCGACACCAGGCCCTCGTCGTCGCGGCCCAGCTCGCTGACCAGGTCGCCGCGATGGTCGGCGATGAAGGACGAGCCGTAGAAGCTCTGGCCGCCGTTGGGATAGTTCTCCCAGGGCTCGAAGCCGATGCGGTTGGCGCCGATCACCGGGATCACGTTGCTGACCGCGTGGCCCTGCATCGCCCGCTGCCAGGGCAGGGTCGTGTTGAGCGACGGGTCATGCGGCTCGCTGCCGATGGCGGTGGGGTAGAACAGGGCCTCGGCGCCCATCAGGGCCATGGCGCGCGCGGCCTCGGGGTACCACTGGTCCCAGCAGATGCCGACGCCCAGGCGGCCGAAGCGTGTGTCCCAGACCTTGAAGCCCGTGTCGCCCGGCCGGAAATAGTACTTCTCCTGGTAGCCGGGACCGTCCGGGATGTGGCTCTTGCGATAGAGGCCCAGCATCGACCCGTCGGCGTCGGCCATCACCAGGCTGTTGAAATAGTGCGGACCCTCGCGCTCGAAGATCGAGATCGGGATCACCACGCCCAACTCGCCGGCCAGGGGGGCGATCGCCTTGACCACCGGGTGCTCGCGCCACGGATGAGCCTCGGCGAACCACCGCTCCTCCTGGGTGACGCAGAAATACGGCCCCTGGAACAGCTCGGACGGCAGGATCACCTGGGCGCCCTTGGCGGCGGCCTCGCGGATGAAGGCCTCGGTCTTCTTGATGTTGGCCTGCAGGTCCATCCCGTACGAGGTCTGGATGGCCGCGACGCTGAGGTTGCGGGTCATTCGCCGGGCTCCTGTTGGCTGATGCAGTGGAACGAGCCGCCGCCGGTCAGGATGGCGGTCGAGGGCAGGCCGATGACCTCGCGCTCGGGGAACAGGCCGCTGATCACCTCGACGGCGAAGGCGCCCGACTCCTCGGCGTAGATCGGCACGATCACCGCCTCGTTGGCGATCAGGAAGTTCATGTGCGAGGCCGGGACGATCTCGCCGTCCTCGTCCAGGATGCGGCCCGGCGAGGGGATGCGCACGACCTGCAGGGGCGAGCCGCGGCTGTCGGTCATGGCCGCCAGGGTCCGCGCCGTCTCGGCATAGACCTCGGCGTTGGGGTCGTCGGTCCCGAAGGCCATCGGGCAGGCCACCACGCCCGGCGCGACGAAGCGGGCCAGGTTGTCGATGTGGCCGTCGGTGTGGTCGTTCAGCAGGCCGTCGCCCAGCCACAGCACCTTCTTGACGCCCAGCGAGGCGGCGAGCGCGGCCGAGGCCTTGGCCTCGTCGAAGTCGCCGTTGCGGTTCTGGTTCAGCAGGCACTGGCGGGTGGTCAGGACGCAGCCCATGCCGTCGTGGTCCAGCGAGCCGCCCTCCAGCACGAAGGCGTTGCGCGACAGGGGCGCGCCGCTGGCGGCGGCGATCTGCTCGGCGACCAGGTCGTCGCCCTCCATCTCGTACTTGCCGCCCCAGCCGTTGAACAGGAAGCCGGCGGCCACCGGCCCGTCGGCGGTCTCGACGAAGATCGGGCCGGTGTCGCGCAGCCAGATGTCGCCGAACTGGCCGCGGACGATCTCGACGGTGGTGTCGGCCAGGCGGGCGCGGGCGGCGGCCTCGGCCTCGTCGCCGACCACCATCAGGCGCACGCGCTCGCCGCCCGGACCGGCCAGGGCGCGCGCCAGGTCGGCGACCTCGTCCTGGGCCTGGTCGAGATCTTCACGCCAGAGCTCGGCGTGGCTGGGGAAACCCACCCACATGGCGCGGTGCGGAGCCCATTCGGCGGGGACGGTCGGAGTCATGATTCAAGCCTGATCGAAACGGGAGGCGCAAATGGGCCGGGACGGCCCTCGGGTCAAGCCGCCCTTCTAGAGCATTTTCAAGCGAAGTGGATTCCGGTTCGCGTGAAGGAAATGCGTCAAAGCAAAAAGCAAACTGCTGCGACAAAAGAAAAAGGGCGGTCCGTTTCCGGACCGCCCCCGTTCTCAAGTCCGCTGTACGCCGTGCTTAGAAGGCGGCGTGCAGGGTGATGCTGGCCGTGCGCGGGTAGCCCGGCTGACCCAGGCCCGTGCCCGACGGGTTCACCGCCAGGTCGCCGAGGTACTTCTTGTCGGTCAGGTTCTTCACGTTGATCTGGACGTAGGTGTTCTTCATCCCAACGCCCTCGAGGAGGCTGCTCAGTTCGTAGCGGGCGTCCAGGTCCAGCAGGGTGTAGTTGGGCACCTTTTCGGTGTTGGTCAGGTTGGTCCAGCGCTCGCCGACGTACTTGGCTTGAACGCCGATGCTGAGCGCGTCGGTGATGTCCCAATCGACGCGAGCGGCGCCTTGGTAGTTCGGGGCTTCGTACAGTTGCTTGCCCTTGGTCAGCAGCAGCGAACCCAGGGCGGTGCCCGGGATGTTATCCTGCAGTTCCGAGTCCTGGTACGAGAACGAGGCGTAGAAGCTGAGGTAGTCTTCCGGCTTGAAGCCGAACTGGGCGTCGAAGCCCTTTTGCTTCACGTCGCCGACGTTGACCGAGAAGGCGATGTTGTCCTGCTCGTTGAAGGCGCGCTCGATGCGGTTGCTGAAGTTGTTGGCCCAGAGCGAGGCCGACAGCAGGATGGTCGGCGACTGGAAGCGGTAACCCACGTCGATGACGTGCGAGACTTCCGGCTTCGGGCTGGTCAGCTTCTTGTCGTACAGGTCGTCGGTGCGGGGCGCCGACAGGGTTTCGGCGTAGGTCGCGTAGACCGACTGGTGGTCCGTCAGGTTGTAGCTGGCGCCGACGTTCGGCAGGAGCTTGTCATACTTGCGGGTGAACTCGCGCGGACGACCGTACTGGGTGGTGCCTTGACCCGGCAGGGTGACCAGGGTCTGGCCGTTGCCGTCGTCGGTGCCAGCCACGGCGGTCGGGGTCTGGTTGGTGCAGTAGGCCGTGAAGGTGTCGGCCTGATAGCAGAAGTTATGCAGTTCGCGCTTGAAGAACGGGGCGCGCAGGCCGGCGTTGAACAGGACCTTGTCGTCCATGAACTTGCCGCGGTACTCGACCGAGATCTGGTTCAGGGTGGCGACCGAGACGCGGTCGCGCTTGCGCAGGATGCTGCCGTCCGAGAGCTTGATCGACTTGCCGTAGCCGTCCTTGCCGCCGAACACGTCGTTCGGCGTCGTGTCGGTGCTGAACGTCGTATATTCGCCGGTCTGACGGTGGTGGGCTTCGTCGTAGGTGTAGGCCGCGCGGAGGCTTTGGCCTTCGGCGAACTTCCAGATCAGCGACGAGGTGACGCCGTAACGGCGGGTGTTGGTCGTGTTGGGCGAGTACAGCAGGACGGTGTCGAGGATGTCGCCGTCGCCGTTCAGGTCCTGGCCGCCGGTCAGCGCGCTGCCGCGGATCAGGCCGCTGCCCGTGCCGTTGCCGCTTTCGTTGAACAGGCCGCGGCCGCCGCCGTTGGCCAGCGTGTACTGGAAGTAGGGGTCGGCGGTCAGGATGAAGTTCTCACCGAGGTGGAACAGCGACTGGCCGCGGATGTTGCCCGTGTTCGACGGGTTGATGTTGTACTTGTAGCAAGTGCCCGCGTTGGTATCGATCTGGGCGGTGCCGGCGACCGGGGTCGGACGGGCGCAGGTGGCGCGGCTGTAGCCGATGCCCGTACCGGCCTGGAACTGGGCCAGGGTCATCCGGTTGATGAAGTTGTTGCGGTTTTCGTTGTAGTTGGCGATCAGGCTGACGAAGTCGCCGTTGTCGCCGATCGGCTGATAGATCCGCGCGTTGAACTGGGTCTTGTGGATCTTGCCCGGGCCGTTGAACACGTCGTTGATCGCGTCGGCGTAGCTGATCCAGGCGCTGGTGCCGAACGGGCCGACCTTGCCGGTGTCGAGCACGGCGAAGAAGCGGCGGAAGTTGCCGTCGCCGGCTTGAGCTTCGAACACGCCGCTGAATTCGTCGGTGGGCTTGCGGGTCACGTAGTTGATGGTGCCGCCGGCGGCCGCGGCCGTCGGGCTGTCAACGTCGGTGGTGCCAAGGTTGACGTCGACCTTGGAGATCAGTTCCGAGTCCATCTGCTGGTTCGGATAGATGGCGTAGTTGCCGCTGTCGTTCAGCGGAATGCCGTCCTGCAGCAGGGCGATGCGTTGCGAGTCGAAGCCGCGAATGGTGATGTCGCCGCCGGCCGAGCCGTAGGCGTCGTTGTTGGTGAAGTTCACGCCGGGCAGCAGGTTCAGCGAGTCCAGAACGGTCTGGCCGGGCACCTGGCGGGCGATGAAGTCCTGAGTGATCGTCGAGCGCGACTTCGGAACCACTTGCTGAACGATCGCGCCGTTCTGGTTCTTCAGGCTGGAAGCGGTGACCACGACCTGTTCGACGGCGTCGGTGCCGGTCGATTGGGCCATGGCGGCGGTGGCGCTCAGCAGGCAGCCGACCAGGGCGGTCGACGCCAGGCAGGCGAGCTTTTTCGTCATCATCTTGATCTATCCCCTCGTTTCGGCCGCGAAGAGGTGCATGAAAACCCATCGGCCCAATCGTTAAGAGGCTCTTTAGCGGGCTATTTAGAAGGTTTGGTGACGGAAACGACACGATGGCGGATAAACCCGACACGGGTGTCTCGCTTGCAACAGATTTAGTCAGCGTCCTCTTACTTATGCGGGAGAAATCAGCGTGGCCCTTGATGAAACGGCGCGGGCGACTCAGGCGCGGGCCTGGCGGCTGACCCTGGTCTTGGTCGGGGTTCTGACGGTTCTGCGAGTCGTGGCGCTGTTCGTAACCCCCCTGGAGTTGTACCCGGACGAAGCCCAGTACTGGCTGTGGTCGCGCCACCTGGATTTCGGCTATTTTTCCAAGCCTCCGGTCATCGCCTGGCTGATCTGGGCGACCACGCGAATCGGCGGCGACGCCGAGGCCTGGCTGCGCATCGGCTCGCCCCTGATCAACGCCGGCACGGCCCTGGTGATTTCGCGCATCGCCACGCGGCTCTACGGCCCGCGGGACGGGGTCAATGGCAACACGGCCTGGATCGGCCTGGCCGCCGCGGCGGTCTTCATCCTGATGCCGGGCATCCAGCTGTCGTCGGTGCTGATCACCACCGACACACCGCTGCTGTTCTTCCTGGCCTTGATGATCTGGGCCTGCGTCGCCCTCCCCGACGCCTCGCCGCGCGTCCGGATCTGGGTCGCCGCCGGCATGGGCGCGGCCCTGGGCATGGCGTTCCTCAGCAAGTACGCGGCGATCTACGCCCTGGCCAGCCTGGCCGCGCACCTGTTCCTGTCGCGAGAGGCCCGGCGGGCCTGGACCCCCGTCATGGCGATCGCCTTCTTCGTGGCCCTGTTCGTCGTCTTCGCGCCGAACATGCTGTGGAACTACCAGCATCATTTCTCGACGCTGGAGCACACCGCGGCCAACGCCAACTGGAAGGCCGGCAAGCTGTTCGACCCCATGGAGTTGGTCCAGTTCGTCGGCTCGCAGTTCGGCGTGTTCGGGCCCGTGCCGTTCGGCGTGCTGGGCGGCGGCGCGATCCTGCTGGCGATTCGCAAGCGGTTGGCGGCGGCCGACATCATGTTGCTGTGCTTCGCCCTGCCGCCCCTGCTCACCGTGGCGGCCCAGGCCTTCGTCTCACGGGCCAACGCCAACTGGGCGGGCGCGGCCTATGTCGCCGGCTCGGTGCTCGTGGCGGCCTGGCTGCTGCGCTGGGAGGCCCGTCGCTGGCTGATCGGCGGCCTGGCCCTGCAGGCGGTGCTGGCGGCCCTGTTCCTGACCTGGGTGATCAATCCGCGCACGGCCGAAGCCATGGGCGTGGCCAACAGCTTCAAGCGGGCCCGCGGCTGGGACCAGACGGTGCAGGCGATCATCGAGAGGGCGCGCGAGGAGCAGGCTCTGCGCGGCGGCGTGACCGCCGTCGCCGTCGACGACCGCTTCCTCTACAATGTGGCCGCCTATTACGGCCGCGACTATTTCGGCACGCCGACCGCCCCGCCGCTGAAGATGTGGGTGCACGAGATCGCCCCCCGCAACCAGGCCGAGGCCGAGGCGCCCCTGGACGCCGCCCTGGGCCGCCGGGCGCTGATCGCCAGCCTGGAGGGAACCTATCGCGCCAAGATCAAGCAGGACTTCAAGGCGACGTCGGACCTGCAGATCGTCCGGGTGCGGCTGGACAAGAAGCGCTCGCGGCGGACGGACCTGTTCATCGCCCAGGGGTTCGCGCCCGTGCCGCGCGATCCGGTGACCGGGCTGCCACCGGATCCGGAGCCGACGCCCTAGGGGTTTCGGCGGCTAACGCTTGCCCCCTACGGATCGCTTCGCGATCGTCTTCCCCCAGGGGGAAGAGGCGCGCCGCGCTCCAGTCCTCCGCCCCCCTATGGGGGCGGACAGACCGCGTGGCGGTCAGGTGGGGGCAAGTGGGTGTCGCGCTAAGCCCCGACCTCGAACGCCGCCTCGGTCTTGGCCTTCACTTCATCCACCGTCACCCCCGGCGCCAGCTCGATCAGCTTCACGGCCGTCTTGCCGCGGTTGATCTCGAAGACGCCCAGTTCGGTGATCAGCAGGTCGACCACCCCGGCCCCTGTCAAAGGCAGCGAGCAGCGGTGGAGCAGCTTGGGCGCGCCGGACTTCTCGCAGTGGTCCATGACCACCACCACCCGTTTGACGCCGGCCACCAGGTCCATGGCGCCGCCCATGCCCTTGACCATCTTGCCGGGCACCATCCAGTTGGCCAGGTCGCCGTTCTCGCTGACCTGCATGCCGCCCAGGATCGACAGGGCGATGTGGCCGCCGCGGATCATCGCGAAGCTGTCGGCCGACGAGAAGTACGAGCTGGAGTCCAGCTCGGTGATCGTCTGTTTGCCGGCGTTGATCAGGTCGGCGTCCTCTTCACCCTCGTAGGGGAAGGGGCCCATGCCCAGCATGCCGTTCTCGCTCTGCAGCGTCACCGACATGCCCTCGGGAATGTAGTTGGCCACCAGGGTCGGGATGCCGATGCCCAGGTTCACGTAGAAGCCGTCCTGCAGCTCCTTGGCGGCGCGGGCCGCCATTTCGTCACGCGTCCAGGCCATTACACGGACTCCCCAGATTTCACTTCACGAGGGCGGGTGGTCACGCGCTCGATGCGCTTCTCGAACTTGGCGCCCTTGATCAGGCGGTCGACATAGATGCCCGGGGTGTGGACGCCGTCCTTGTCCAGCGCGCCGATCGCCACGATCTCCTCGACCTCGACCACAGTGGCCTTGCCGGCCGTGGCCATCATCGGATTGAAGTTGCGGGCGGTCTTTCGGTAGACGAGGTTGCCCTCGGCGTCGGCCTTCCAGGCCTTGACGATCGACAGGTCGGCGACCAGGCCGCGCTCCATCACGTACAGCTCGCCGTCGAAATCGCGGACTTCCTTGCCCTCGGCGACCAGGGTGCCCACCCCGGTGCGCGTGAAGAAGGCGGGGATGCCCGCCCCGCCGGCGCGGATGCGTTCAGCCAGCGTGCCCTGCGGATTGAACTCCAGTTCCAGCTCGCCGGAGAGGTAAAGCTGTTCGAACAGCTTGTTCTCACCCACATAGGACGAGACCATCTTCTTGATCTGGCGGTTCTCCAGCAGGATGCCCAGGCCGAAGCCGTCGACGCCGCAATTGTTGGAGACCACCGTGAGGTCCTTGACGCCCGCCTCCCGGATCGCCGCGATCAGGTTCTCGGGAATGCCGCACAGGCCGAAGCCTCCGGCCATGATGGTCATGCCATCGAATAAAAGACCCGCCAGCGCTTCGCCGGCTGTGGACTTCACCTTGTCGACCATGGTTCCTCCCGGAGCGACGTTTGGCGACTGCTCTGAGCCGCCGAACGGAGAAATTCAACCCTTGATGAATAAAATTTCGATGCGTGGAGTTGTGGCGTGACGGATCAGGCTAACTCTGGGGAAGCTACCATCGGGATCAAGACGCCCGCCACCTCGGGCGTGCTGCTGACCATGGCGCATCCAGCGCTTGAACGCTCTCGCGCCAACCGCGCCCTGGCCAAGGCGGCCAAGGGCCTGGAAGGCGTCACCTTCCACGACCTCTACGAGACCTATCCGGACTTCGCGATCGACATCGAGGCCGAGCAGGAAAAGCTGATGGCGCACGACGTGATCGCCGTGCAGTTCCCGCTCTACTGGTACTCGACGCCCGCCCTGTTGAAGGAGTGGTTCGATCTGGTGTGGCTGCACGGCTTCGCCTACGGGCTGGAGGGCAACGCCCTGGCCGGCAAGCGGATGTTCGCCGCCTGCACCACCGGCGGGGCGGCCAAGGCCTATCACGCTCATGGCTACAACCGCTTCTCGATGGACGAATATCTGCGTCCGCTGGAGCAGACCGCCTACCTGTGCGGCATGGTCTGGGAGACGCCCTTCGTGGTGCATGGCGCGGCGGTCAAGAACGACGAGGAGCTCAAGGCCGAGGCCCTGCGCTACCGGGCCCGCGTCGCCTCGCTGCTGACCGCGCCCGCCGACGCCGAACTGGGGGCCTGATCCATGCCATTCCTGCTGCAAGCCCTGGTCTATCTCGGCGCCGCCGTCATCTCCGTGCCGATCGCCAAGCGATTGGGCCTGGGCTCGGTGCTGGGCTACCTGATCGCCGGCGTGGTGATCGGGCCGTTCGCCCTCTCGCTGGTCGGCGAGCAGACCGACATCATGAAGTTCGCCGAGTTCGGCGTGGTGATCCTGCTGTTCCTGATCGGGCTGGAGGTCCAGCCGGCCACCCTTTGGGACATGCGCAAGGCGATCTTCGGGTTCGGCGGCGCCCAGGTGGTCGGCACCACGGTCGCCATCGCCGGGGTCTCGGTGCTGCTGGGCCTGCCCTGGCAGACGGCCCTGGCCGTCGGGATGGTGCTAGCCATGTCGTCGACCGCCATCGTGCTGCAGACCCTCGACGAAAAGGGGCTGCGGCAAGGACCGGTCGGCCGCGCCGCCTTCGGAATCCTGCTGCTGCAGGACCTGGCGGTGATTCCGATGTTCGCCCTGTTGCCGACCCTGGCGACCATCGCCCCCAGCGTCCACGCGGCGGCCGGCGGACACGGCGAAAGCCTGGTGGCCCACTTGCCCCGCTGGGCCCAGGGCCTTTCGGTGCTGGTCGCGGTCGGCGCCGTGGTCGGCGGCGGCCGCTATCTGGTGCGGCCGATCTTCCGCTTCATCGCCGAGGCTCGGCTGCGCGAGATCTTCACCGCCGCCGCCCTGCTGATCGTGGTCGGCGTGGCCAACATCATGCAGATGGTGGGCCTGTCGCCGGCCCTGGGCGCCTTCCTGGCCGGCGTCGTGCTGGCCGAGAGCGAGTTCCGCCGCGAGCTGGAAAGCGACATCGAGCCGTTCCGCGGCCTGCTGCTGGGCCTGTTCTTCATCACCGTCGGGGCCGGGATCGACCTGGGCCTGGTCGCGCGCCAACCCCTGACCCTGATCGGCGTGGTGCTGGGGCTGATGGTCCTGAAGTTCCTGGTGGTGTTCGGCTTCGCCCGGCTGTTCGGCGCGCCGGCCCGGGGCGCGGCGGCCGTGGCCACGGCCCTGGCCCAGGGCGGCGAGTTCGCCTTCGTGCTGCTGACCTTCACGGTGGGAGCCGGGGTGATCGGCGCCACGCTGGCCGCCCTGCTGACCGCCGCCGTCGCCGTCTCCATGGCCCTGACCCCCGTCGCCATGATCCTCTACGAGCGGATCGCGGCGATGATGGACGCGGCCATCCCCAAGGTCGTGCCGGACACCGGCGCCTTCGACGAGGGCGAGCCGGACATCATCATCGCCGGCTTCGGACGCTTCGGCCAGATCACCGGCCGCCTGCTGACCGCCAACGGCTTCCGCTCCACCGTGCTGGACAGCGACATCGAGCAGATCGACCTGCTGCGCCGCTTCGGCCGCCGGGTGCACTATGGCGACGCCACGCGGATGGACCTGCTGCGCGCCGCCGGCATCGAGCGGGCCCGGATGCTGATCGTCGCCCTGGACGACCGCGAGAAGACCGTCGAGCTGGTCGAGACCGCCCGCAAGGCCTTCCCGGATCTCGTCATCCTGGCCCGGGCCTGGGACCGCCGCCACGCCTACGACCTGCTGGCCAACGGCGCCGACGCGGTCGAGCGCGAGACCTTCGAGGCGGCCCTTGCCCTGGGGACCACCGCCTTGCAGAAGCTGGGCTACCGCGCCCACCGCGCCCACCGCGCCGGCGCGATCTTCCGCCGCCACGACCGCAAATCGTTCGAGGATCTGCGTCCCGTCTGGGGCCAGGAGGAGGCCTATATCCTGGCCTCGCGCGACGCGGCCCAGACCATGGACAAGCTGCTCAACGCCGACCTGGCGCGCCTGCGCCCGGGCGACGCCGCCGGGGCCTGGGACACCGCCACCCTCGACGAGGAGCTGAAGGAGCGCGCCGACCGCGAGGCCGCCCAGCGCGAGGGCGCGAAATAGGGCCGGGAACCGGGCGCCTCGAAACGGTTTCCTTCCTCGAAAGGAAACCTGACCGATGCGGTACTATTTCCAGCTCAGCGACGGCCATGTGCTGACCGACGACGAGGGCGCGCTGTTCGACGACCTCGACGCCGCCAAGGTCGAGGCCGCGCGGATCGCCGGTGAGTGGCTGCGAGACAACGCCGACGAGTTCGCCCACGACGGCGCCCTGCTGGTCGAGGTGCTGGACGAGCGCCACGCCGTCCTGGCCACGGTCGCCGTCGAGGCCAACGCCCCGACCGGGACGATGCACTGACCTAGGCGCTAGCTGGGGACATGTCGTTGGACGTGTCCCCAGCCGCTGCTGGATGTGGAAGGGGACACGCACAAGCGCATGTCCCCGGCATGACCCCTACAGCAGCCAGTCGCCGACCACGTGGTGCTGCGGGTCGAGATAGCCCTGCTGGGTCAGGCTCGCGACGGTCCAGTTGTCCAGGATCACCGAGCCCATGCCGACGGCGCTGATCTGCACGGCGTCCACATGGTGGTCGCCGTTGGTGTCGATGTCCTTGAACGTCGGCTTCAGCAGGTTGTCGACCAGGCTGTCCAGCTGCGTCCAGCCCAGCCCGCCGAACAGACCGCCCAGCTGGTCGCGCAGCGGGGTGACGATATGGTCCTCGCCCGGATTGAAGTCGGTGATGTGGTCGGTTCCCGACAGCAGGTTGAAGACGAAGTCGTCGGCTCCCGCCCCGCCGGTCAGGACGTCGTTGCCCAGGCCGCCGTCCAGCGTGTCGCGGCCGGTCCCGCCGTTGATGCGGTCGACGCCCGCCCCGCCGTACAGGTGGTCGGAGCCGCCGCCGCCGTTGATCACGTCGTTCAGCAGCCCGCCGGTATAGCGAGTATCCTTCTCGCCGGTGTCGGTGAAGCTGTTGGCCTTGAGCAGGCTGCCCGACAGGGTGCGGTTGTCGCCCGCCTCGCCCACCGTGACGTTGACCGCGATCGGGGCCGAGAAGCCGCCGTGACCGTCCGAGGCGGTGTAGGTGAAGCTGTCGACCACCGACTGGCCGGCGGCCAGCTGGTCGAAGCTGTCGGCGTCGGCCACGTAGCGCACCTGGCCGTTCTCGATGCTGATCGAGGCGCCCAGGGCCGACTTGGTCCCCGACAGGGCCGCGATGCTCAGGGCGTCCAGGTCGATGTCGTGATCGTTGGCCAGCACATTGACCAGGATCGAGGCGTCCTCGGCGACCGAGGCCGCATCGGCCGCGCCGACCGGGGCGTCGTTGACCGCCTCGACGCCCAGCAGGACCGTCACCACGCCCGACACGCCGCCATAGGCGTCATGCGCCGTGTAGGTGAAGGCGTCGGCGCCGGCATAGTTGGCGTTGGCCGTATAGACGAACGAGCCGTCGGCGTTGAGCACCAGCGTCCCGTAGGTCGGGCCGTGGTCCAGCACCGCCGTCAGGACGTCGCTGTTCAGGTCGCTGTCGTTGGCCAGCACGCCGTGCGTCGCGTCCACCGTCAGGATCACGTCCTCGGACACCGTGAACACCCCGTCCAGCGTCGCCACCGGCGCGGTGTTGATGAACAGCTGGGACAGGATCGCGTCGTGGTCGGTGGGCTTGTCGATCGACGCCTGGCCGGTGTTGAGGTGGATGTTGTCGAACACCGCCCCGTCCTTGAGGCTTTGCGAGACCAGCAGGTTGTCGATCTGCTGGGCGTTGCCCTCGAAGATGTACGAGTAGCGCTCTTCGACCGTGAGGGTGCGGGCCAGGTTGTACAGCGCGCCGCCGGCCTCCAGCAGGGTCAGGCTCTGCTCGTAATAATAGGCGTTGAAGTCGCCCATCACCGTGATGTGGGCGTCCGGATCGGCGGCCAGCAGGCCGGCGACGTAGTCGCGGACGGCCGTGCTCTGGTCGGCGCGGCGATCGTCGCCGCTGTTGGCGGGCGGCTGGTTGGCGCCGAACAGCGGATCGCTGCCGCCGCGCGAATAGTTGTGCACGTCGATGGCGGTGATCGTCTCGCCGCGGAACACGAACTCGGCGGCCAGCGGATTGCGGCTGTTGTTGAAGGCGTTGGTCGGGCCGGTGGTGTCGGCGACCAGCCGGGCCGAGCCCTCGACATAGTCCACGCGGTCGGCGCGATAGAGGAAGGCGTTGCGGATGTTGCCGTTGCTCTCGCCGCCGGTGGTGTTGTTGGCGGTCGGGGCGATCTCGACCCAGCTGTAGTGCGGGCCGCCGGCCGCCTCGATGGCCGCCACCAGCTTGTCCAGGGTCGCCGCCCCGCTGTAGTTCGTGCCGTTTCCGGCCCCGTCCGCGTCCTGGATCTCCTCGACGCCCAGGATGTCGGGCGCGCCCAGATTATGGGCGATGTCGGCCGCCAGGGCCGCGAACTTGGCGTCGGGATCGACCGGCGAGATGTTCTCGAGGTTATAGGCCCCGATCGTCAGGTGGCTGGCGTCGCCGGCCAGGGTGGTGACTTCCAGCGGCAGCGACCCGGCGCTGGTGGTGTTCTGCACCGAGGTGGCGATCACCTCGTACTTGCCGCCGAAATAGCTGACCACGCCGGTCACGTCGCCCAACTGGTCGCCCAGCACATAGGCGCTGTTGAAGCCGGGGTTCACGCCGCTGTCGGCATAGACCAGGATCCGCTCGGGGTTGTTGTCGCCGTCCGACAGGGTGACCCCGCCCCGGGTGTTGAGGCCGCTGGCGCCCGTGCCGTTGTCGGCGACCACCCAGGTCTGGCCCGTCGTGGTGGAGTCGGTGGCCTGGGCGTTGTGGATCGTCACGACCATGCCCTCGATCGACTCGTAGAAGTCGACCCCGTCATGGGCCGGGTCGAAGACCGACAGGCCGTCGTCGTCGATCACGGTGTTGGGGATGGCCCGGCCGCCGGCCCCCAGCACCGTCGAGGCCACCGCGCCTGTGCCGATCACGCTGATGGTCGGGGCGGTGATCTCGGTGATCGTCAGGTTGGTGGCGACGCCGCCGTTATATTCGTCGATCGTGCCGGTCACCTTGACCAGGTCGCCGATCTGCACGGTCGGGATGGCGTTGGTGAACACGAAGATCGCGTCCGACGTCGCGTCGTTGCCGTCGCCCGTCGTGTCCTGGATCCAGAAGCCGCGCGAGCCGGTGGTGTCGATGGCCGTCACCACGCCCTGGGTGGCCACGGTCTGGCCGTCATAGGCCGAGATGTGGCCCGCGCCCTGGATGTCGTAGATCGCCACGGGGGCGAAGTCGTCGTTGACGATCGCGCCCTGCCCCACCGCATCGACCAGGGCGGCCGCGCCGCTGGTGACGATCAGGTTCGACAGGTTGACGCTGAAGGCCTCGTTCGGCTCGGGCGTGGCGTCGCCATGGATCGTCACCGAGACGGTCTGGCTGGCCGGGCCGCCGGCCGAGAAGGTCAGGGTCCCGTGGGTCTCGTCATAATCGCTGCCGACGAGGGCCGAGCCGTTGGCGGTGGCGAAGTCGACGGTGAAGGCGCCGGTGGTGTTGGTGCGGGTGACCGTGAAGGTCATCACCTGATCGCCGGAATCGCCCTCGGTCAGGGTGACGTCGCTGATCGAGACATTGGCGCTGGGCACGCCGCCGTCGGTGACCGTGAAGGCGGTCTTGTAGGCCACCGGATTGCCGTCATCGAGCGACCAGTTGGCCGCATTGCCGATCGCCGACAGGATCTGGGCCTTGGTCCCGGTGGTGGTTCCCACATAGGCGCCGTTGTCGAGCGAGAAGGCCAGGGCCGTGCTGCCCGCCGACAGGCCGGTCGGGATGGCCGAGGTGTTGGAGTTGGTCGCGTCGCCGGCATAGGTCGCGTTGCCGTCGGCGAAATCCAGGGCGAACAGCGGCGTCGCGCTGGCGGCGGGCCCCTGGTAGGCGATGATCTGATCGCCCGAGGTCGAGGGGTTCAGCGAGCCGGTCAGGCCCGTGACCGTGATCACCGTGCCCGCCGCCGCGCCGCCGGCCGGGGCGGTGTAGGTGAAGGTCCCCTCGCCGGCCCGGAACCCGCCCGCCGCGAACCAGCCGTTGTCGGTGAAGCTGATCACCGTGCCGGCGTCGACCGCCTGCAGCAGCACGAACGAAAACGACTTGCCGGCGGTGTCGGCGCTGTAGCCGATCAGGGCGAGGTCGCCCACGGTCAGGGTGGTCATGCGTTTCCTCCGATGGGGGTCTTGTTCTGGGCGCTCGTCGCTGGGCTTTGGTCTAGGGGTGGC
>NZ_JBFTZS010000035.1:0-17167 GCF_056406675.1 Caulobacter sp. P1_B12_2
TGCCCGCCCTTGTGGCGGGAACCCCTCTGTCCGCCGCAAGGGCAGTGGTGTGGCGCGCTGGCGCGCCAAGGCGTCTCACCGTCAGCTGAACCAGGGGTTCCCGCCACAAGGGCGGGAATGACGGTCAAAAGGAGACAGCTCGGCGCCGCACCTACCGCACCCGCGTATATTCCAGCCGCACCGCCTGGGCTTCGCGGCCGCCGCGCGTCTCGTAATAGTCGTAGGTGAAGTGGTCGTCGTCCTGGCGCGTCATCACCTCGCGCAGCGGGATCGTCGCGCCCGGATGGTCGAAGTCGGGCGTCTGGCCGAGGAAGGTGTAGCGCTGGGTCGCCGCGTCATAGCCGCCCTTGGCGACGATGAAGCCGGTGAAGTTGACGTCCATCCAGGTGCTGAAGAACGTCTTGGCGGCGGTGTCGTAGCCGATGTAGCCCAGGCCCTCGAACGGCTTGTCCTTGGCGTCGATCCGCAGGGTCTGGCGCAGGTGGCGACCGTCCAGCACCATGGCGAAGTCGGCCTCGCCCTGGTCGACGGCGGGCGGCTTGTCCGGGCTGGTCCAGTAGCTCTGTTTGACCGACCAGCGGCCGGCGAACCGCGCCAGCGCCGCGTGCTCGGCGTCTTGAGGCGCGGCCCGAGCGCCCGTTGCGACCAGCGCCGCGAGAACCGCCGCCTTCCACCAAATCCGCATGATCCGTCCCTCCGATGATGACGAAGGCAGACGTGCGCGGTCGGGCGGAGCGTCGCAACTACCTCACACGTCGTTGGGGGCAGCTCAGCGTAGGTCGCCGGACGCCAGCCGGGCGCAGACGTCCGCCGTGTGCGCGTCGGCCGGAAAGGCGCAGTCGATCCGCAGCTCGTCCAGGGTGACGTCGCGTGGCGCGGCGAAGGTGGTGATCGTCTCGAAGAAGCGCAGCGGCCCGGCGCGGCTGTTGAACACCATGGTCAGCACCGGCTCCGGCTCGGCGCCCAGCGCGCGCAATCGCCAGGCGGCGGGCACGTCGGGATAAGCGAGGATCTCGTCCAGCAACCGACGGATCGCCGGGTCGTTGGGCGAGGCCATCAGCTCGTCCTGCAGCTGGCGCACGAACTTGGCCGCCACCTCGGGCCAGTTGGCGATCACCGGGCGGAAGTCGGCGGGATCGAACACCTGGTGCAGCAGGTTGGTGTGAGGGCTTTGCCGCCCCTCCGTCAGGAAGGTGTTGACCCGCACGGCCGCGTCATTGGCCGCCAGCACGTCGAAGCGGCGGCTGATGACGAAGGCGGGATAGGGTTCCTGATGCTTGAGGATCAGGTCGATCGCCTGGCTCAGCGGCCCCATCGCGGGGTTGGCCAGCGCGCGCTCGTCGTATTGCGGCGCATAGCCGGCCGCCAGCAGCAAGGCGTTGTGCTGGCGCAGCGGCAGGCCCAGGGCGTCGGCCAGGCGGGCGATCGCCTCGCGGCTGGGCTGGGCCTTGCCGACCTCGACGAAGCCCAGGTGCCGCGCCGACAGGCCGGCCTCGTGGGCCAGGTCCAGCTGGCTCATGCGCCGCAGCTCCCGCTGCTCGCGCAGCAGCACGCCGATGGCGGGACGCCCGTCCGAAGGCCGTTTCGGTGCGGGCGTCGACGTCATGGCCTTCTCCTCAAACCTCGACGTCGAGATCTGGGGCCGGTTCGACCTCTTGTCCATCCGGGGCCGCCCGCCTTCCGCCGTCCCGCACGATCTTTTCCTCGGCCGTGCGCACCATGCGGCGCTGGTCGTGGAAGCGGGCCAGCTGGGCGCAGACGGTGAAGAAGCCGCCGGGCTCGCGCGTGTCGATCCCCTCGGTCAGGGTCAGCAGATGGATCTGCGCCGCCTCGAACCGCGCCATGACCTCCAACAGGTCGACCAGGTGGGCGGCGAAGGCGTGCAGGTTGATCACCGCCAGCACGTCGCCGGGCTTCAGCACCGCCAGGGCCTGCTCCAGGCCCGGCTTGTGCACGGCCAGGCCATAGCAGCGGTCGTGGAACAGCTGGTCGCAGCCGGCCTCGAACAGGCGCTGCGACTGCGGCCCGTCGATCACCACGCCCCTGACGGGCGGAACTCTGAGATAGCCGACCATGCGCATGGTCGGTGTGTGGCAAAGGCGGAGGCGGGGCGCTAGGGGCGAAGGCGGAAAGGTCGGGGATAAATCTGAAACCCTCTCCCGGAGGGGAGAGGGAGGGACCGCCGCGCAGCGGTGGGAGGGTGGGGTTACACCGCCACCGATTTCACTCAGACGCCCTGCCGGCTCGCCGTCGGGCTCACAACCCCCTCATCCTCCCACGCCTGCGGCGCGGGCCCCTCCTTCTCCCCATGGGAGAAGGTTTCAGGAGGATGAGAAAAGGCAAAGACCGGCGCCTTCATCTTGTTCTCCACCGTCACCCCCAGCATCGCCGCGATCTCGGCCGCCGGCTTGGGCCGGCTGATGAAGTAGCCCTGGATCTCGCCGCAGCCCTGGCGGCGCAGCTCGTCCAGCTGTTCCACCGACTCCACGCCCTCGGCCGTGGTCGTGATGCCCAGGCTGGCGCCCAGGTCGAGCACGGCCTTGATGATCGCCAGGGCGTCGGCGTCGTCGAGGATGTCGCGGACGAAGGTCTGGTCGATCTTGATCTTGTCGAACGGAAAGCTGCGCAGATAGCTCAGCGACGAATAGCCGGTGCCGAAATCGTCCATCGAGATCCGCACGCCCAGGGCCTTCAGGTCGTGAAGGATCGACATGTTGCCGATGCTGTCCTGCAGGAGCACCGACTCGGTGATCTCCAGCTCCAGGCGCTGGGCCGGCAGGCCCGAGGCCGCCAGGGCCGAGACCACGATTCCGACCAGATGCTTGTCGCGGAACTGGGCGGGCGACAGGTTGACGGCCAGGCGCACGTGCTCGGGCCAGCCGGCCGCCTCGCGGCAGGCCTCGCGCAGCACCCACTCGCCCAGCGGATTGATCAGGCCGATCTCCTCGGCGATCGGGATGAAGTCGCCCGGCGAGACCATGCCCCGGGTCGGGTGGTTCCACCGCAGCAGGGCCTCGCAGCCCATCACCTTGTCGACGCCCAGGCTGTAGAGCGGCTGGTAGTAGAGTTCGAACTGGCCCTCGGCCAGGGCCAGGCGAAGGTCCAGCTCCAGGGCTCGACGGGCCTGCAGGGCCTCGTCCATGGCCCGCTCGAAGAAGTGGAAGGCCCCGCGACCGTCGGCCTTGGCGCGATAAAGGGCCATGTCGGCCTTTTTCAGCAGCTCGTCGCTGTCGGACCCGTCGTTGGGCGACACGGCCACCCCCACGCTGCCGCCGATCATCACCTGGTGGCCCTGCAGCTCGAAGGTCTCGGCGAGGGCCTCGACGATCCGGCCGGCCAGCCGCGTGGCGCCGCCCAGATCCGTGAGGCCGCACTGGACCACCGCGAACTCGTCGCCGCCCAGGCGCGCGACGGTGTCGCCCTCGCGCACGCAGGCCCGCAGGCGCTCGGCGGCGGTCTTCAGCAGGGCGTCGCCGATCGGATGGCCCAGGGTGTCGTTGACGGTCTTGAAGCGGTCCAGGTCGATGCAGTGGACCGCCACCAGGTCCTCGCGCCGCGCCGCGCGGCTCAGGGCCGCCGACAGGTCCTTCTGGAACAGCAGGCGATTGGGAAGATCCGTCAGCGGATCATAGTGGGCCAGGCGGGCGATCTGAGCCTCGGCCCGCTTGCGCTCGGCGATGTCTTCGGAGACGCCCAACAGGTATTCGGCCGTCCCGTCGGGGCCGGGAATGGCGATCTTCTTGGTGCGCAGCAGGGCCAGCGAGCCGTCCTTGCGCGGCACGTGGTCCTCCTCGATCACCCGCACCTCGCCCGAGGAGATCACCTCGGCGTCGCGCTCCCGATAGATCGCCGCCTGCTCGGCCGGGTAGAAGTCGGCGTCGGTGCGGCCGATCATGTCGGCGCGGGCATGGCCCAGGATCTTCTCGCCGGCCCGGTTCAGCAGCACGTAGGTCTGATCGTCTGCCCGCTTGACGAACACCATCGACGGGATGGCCTCGACCACCGCGGTCATGAAGGTGCGGGCCTGCTCGGCGGCGGCCTTCGCCGCGGCCAGGGCCTCGACGCCCCGGCGGTTGGTCTCGTTGGCGGCCTGCAGCAGGCCCAGCACCGTGCCGACCCCCAGATACCGTCCGCCGTCGGTGACGATGAAGCCGCGCAGCAGGTCCGAAGCCCGGTACGACAGGCTGTCGCTGGTGAAGGCCGCCAGCTCGACGTCGGCCTCGACCACCAGCGGGTCGTTGTCCATCAGCACCGAGATCGGCCGCAAGGCGTAGAGGGCCCGGCCGTATTCGGCGGCCATCCGCAGGAAGAACGCGTTGCGCTCGACCAGGCCGATCGGCCGGTCGTCGGCGTCCAGCACCGGCACGATCAGCGTGTCGGGCTCCTCGCGGAACCGTTCGTAGAGCGTCTTGCCCAGGGTGTCGGCGCGGGCCGGAACCAGGGAAGAAACGGTGTCTCGCAACGTGAACATAGATACGCCTCCACTCGCGGGTGGAGGGACCATTTCTGACCTAACGACAGGCTAACCTAGAGCCGGAAGCGCGGCTATTTCACGAAATCTTCGCGGAGGTGTCACAGTGTTTGCCGAGGCGTTCACCATGACCTGACCGACGTTGCCGACGCCCCCTCCGTCATGGCGCGGATACGCGACATGACGGAGGGGGCGTCCCGCGACGCTAGGCGACCATACCCGCCAACCGCCCCCGGATGATCGCCTCGGCCTCCGACACGATCCGGTCGATCAGCTCGCGCACCGTCGGCACGTCGTGGATCAGGCCCTGCACCATGCCGGCCGACCAGACGCCGTGGTCGACGTCGCCGCTCAGCAGCCCCTCGCGGCCCCGCGCGCCCTTCACCAGATCGACCACGTCCTCGAACTTGGCCCCGCCGGCCCGCTCGATGGCGACGACCTGTTGGCTGATCGCGTTCTTCGCGACGCGGGCGGTGTTGTGCAGCGTACGGAAGATCAGGTCGGTGGCGCGTTCGTCGTTGGCGACCATCTGTTGCTTGAAGTTGTCGTGGATCGGCGCTTCCTGGGTGGCGCAGAAGCGGGTGCCCATGTTGACGCCGTCGGCGCCCAGGGCCAGGGCCGCGACCAGACCGCGCGCGTCGCCGAACCCGCCCGAGGCGATCATCGGGATCTTCACCTTGCTCGCCGCCACCGGGATCAGGATCAGGCCGGGAATGTCGTCCTCGCCGGGGTGACCGGCGCACTCGAAGCCGTCGATGCTGATGGCGTCCACGCCCATGCGCTCGGCGCTCAGGGCGTGGCGGACGGCGGTGCACTTGTGGATCACCTTGACCCCGTGGGCCTTGAGGTCGTCGACGTGCTCCTGCGGCTTGTAGCCGGCGGTCTCGACGATCTTGATCCCCGCCTCGATGATCGCCGCGCGGTACTCGGCGTAGGGCGGCGGCTTGATGGACGGCAGGATCGTCAGATTGACGCCGAACGGCTTGTCGGTCAGCTCGCGGGTGCGGGCGATCTCCTGGGACAGGGCCTCGGGCGTCGGCTGGGTCAGGGCGGTCAGGAAGCCCAGGGCCCCGGCGTTGGCCACGGCGCTGACCAGGGGCGCGGTGCCGACCCACTGCATGCCGCCCTGGGCGATCGGATGCTCGACGCCGAACATCTCGGTGAAGCGGGTCTTGATGGCCACGGGCGTGCTCCCTCTGATTTTGGGGGAGTATGGCCGGGTGACGTTGGGGAGTGGCAAGGGGCTGTTTTCACGCCCGCATTTTCCGTTGTCATCCCGGATCTGCGCGCTACGCGCTTGTCCGGGATGACAACGGAAAGAAGTGGAAGAGCCTAGGTTAGTGCACCGACACGCCCAGCCGGTTCCACATGTTGATCATCGCGATCACGGCCGTCAGGGCGCTGGCCTCGACGTCGCTGAAGTGCAGCCGCAGGTCGGCGCGCAGCGGGCCCAGTTCGGTGTGGGTCGGCAGCTGGGTCAGGGCCTCGGTCCAGGCCAGGGCGGCCTTCTCCTTGGCGGTGAAGTCCGACACGTGGCTCCAGACCACCAGGCGGTCCAGCCGCTCGTTGGTCTCGCCGTCGTCGCGGGCTTCCTTGGAGTGCATCTTCACGCAGAAGGCGCACTGGTTCAGCTGCGAGGCGCGCAGCTTGACCAGATGGACCAGGTGGGCGTCGACCCCGGCGCCCACGGCGGCGGTCTCGGCGGCGATGAAGGCCTGGTAGACGGTCGGAAGGTTGACGTCGTGGCGGAAGGGGGCGGTTTCAGCGCTCATGATCTCTGTCCTCGAAATGGCCCCTGCGTGGGGCTTCGAGAACAAGACGACGAAGCCTGACGATACGTGACACGCCGCCCGAAGAAATTCGGATCAGCGGGCCGGCGGGGCGGTGAAGATGAAGCCGTGCTTCTCGCCGTTGAAGCGGACCAGCATCTTCAGCTCGCGCGGCCCGTCGCGATCGAACTTCAGCTTCTCGCTGACGATCTGGCCGCCGGCGGCCTTGCCCGGCTCGACCGGGGTGGACTGCAGGATCGCCGCCTTCAGGCCGTCGACCTGGGCCTGGTCGGCCTTGCTGAGCTTGCGGTTGGGATTGGCGATCTGGGCCTGAACCTGGGACGACAGGCCGCCCGCCACCGTCTGGTTGGCGCCGGAAAAGCCGCTGACGTCCACGCGGCCGTCCTGCCCCGTCGCCATGGCGGGGCCGCCATAGCCGGTCGCCGACCCGGCGGGCCGCGCCGGCGCGGGGCTGGAGACCTCGGCGATCAACTGGTCCAGCGAGACCAGCGCCACGGGCTGGCCGGCGGCGGTGAAGAGCTTGATGTCGGCGGCGCTGATCACGGCCGGCGCTGTTCCGTTGTTGAACGCCGCCACCCGCAGCACCAGGCGGCCGTTGGAGAGGACCGGGTCGGCCTTGATGCTGATCGTCCCGCCGGCCAGGGTCGAGACCAGGCCTTCGGTGACCACGGGGTTGGGATCGTCCGCCCGCGCCACGCCTTGACCGGCCGCGCCGAGCCCCACGGCGACGAGCGCGAATCCCAGGGCCAAAGACATGCGACGGTTCATGACCGACCTCCCCTATTGTTATTACAATTAAGGATGGAGCTGCGGCGCCGTCAGGTCAATCGTCGTGTTAGCGGTCCCTCGGCGGGGCCCCCGGCGGATGGGCGGCCTATTGCAGGCCTTCGCGCCCGATCGCGTAGAACCGCGCGGCGCGCTGCTTCTTCAGCTCGGCGGCCGACAGCTTCATCAGGGCCTTCAGCTCGTCCTCGACCGCGTCGCCGACGGCTTCGATGGCGGCGGACGGATCGGAGTGGGCTCCGCCGGCCGGTTCCTCGACGATGCGGTCGACGATCTTCAGCTGGATCAGGTCCTGGGCGGTGATCTTCATGTTGGCGGCCGCGTCCTTGGCCCGGGCGCCGTCGCGCCACAGGATCGAGGCCGCGCCTTCCGGCGAGATCACCGAATAGATCGAGTGCTCGAGGATCAGCACCTTGTTGGCGCCGGCCAGGGCGATGGCCCCGCCGCTGCCGCCTTCACCGACGATGGTGGCGACCATAGGCGTGCCAAGCACCAGGCCGCGCTCGGTCGAGCGGGCGATGGCCTCGGCCTGGCCGCGCTCCTCGGCGCCCAGGCCCGGATAGGCGCCGGCGGTGTCGACGAAGGTGATGACCGGCAGGTTGAAGCGCTCGGCCATGTCCATCAGGCGCACGGCCTTGCGGTAGCCCTCGGGGCGGGCCATGCCGAAATTGTGCTTCAGCCGGGTGGTGGTGTCGTGGCCCTTCTCGTGGCCCATGACCACGACCGGGATGCCGCGGAACCGGCCCAGGCCCCCGACGATCGCCTGGTCGTCGGCGAACTTGCGGTCGCCGCGCAGCTCGACGAACTCGTCGATCAGGCCGGCGATGTAGTCCTTCAGGTGCGGGCGCTCGGGATGGCGGGCGACCATGGTCTTCTGCCAGGCGTCCAGGCCGGCATAGGCTTCCTTGCGAAGCTGCTGGGCGCGATCGCGCAGGGCCTGGATTTCGCTTTCGAACGCGCCGGGGCCAGCCGTCTCCGAGAGCCGCGACAGCTCTTCGATCTTGCTTTCCAGATCGGCGATGGGTCGCTCGAAGTCGAGATAATGCGCGGCCATGAGTCTCTTAACGTCGCCGTTGCGGAAAGGTGGCGAACCTAGAGCGCGAAGGACCAAAGTGGAACCGGTTTTGGCGGCCTTTGTGGCCGAAATCGCCAAACCTCGCCTTGGACGCGACTCAAGCGGGACTCATTGCGGCTCTAGGAGGGATAAGCCGAGCCCCCGCCCTGCGACTCGTCGTCGCAGCGACACCATGACTCGGCTGGAACCCCTGGGAGTCTCAGGGATTCGTCTTTTTGAGAGTCCTGTGGAGAGTCCTGTATTGAAACCCGCGCACTCTGGTTAATCGCGGGGTTCTCACCTATATCCTTCTTGTCGGCTCAGAAAACAGCCGACGCCCGCGGCCCCGCCCATCGAATATGGACCCGGTCCCGCCTGATGCGAACGGATGTTCCCATGCAGGTGTTCACCTTTTTCTGTGTCGGGTCGGATGGCTCGGTGCCGCGTTTCGACGTCACCCCCTGCCCTGACGACCAGGCGGCCCGTCGGCGCGCCGAAGAACTGGTCGGCGTCCATCGCGGCTGCGACACCGTCGAGGTGTGGCGCGGCGCGACCCAGCTGTTCGCCGTGACGTCGGCGCAGCAGGCGGCGGCCTAGGCCTCTTCTTTCCAAACGGCTGTCATCCCGGACGTAGCGTAGCGAAGATCCGGGACCGACGCCTGAGCGCCCGCGCTTCCGGCGGTCCCGGATCTTCGCGCTACGCGCTCGTCCGGGATGACAATTCCGGGGATGGTGGCAAATCCATCCAAGACGGCTCCGCTTTGGGATGGCAATTTCCCCGCCTACTCGGAGTCCGCCCCATGACCGCCCCCACCCGCCCCTCCGCCATCGCCGACGACAGCGGCCACGGCGGCGTGCAGATTCTGATCACCGCCGGCCCCGTCCGCTTCACGGGCGACCTGACGCCGGCCGATGGCGGGCTGGATGTCGGCCCCAATCCCCATGACCTGGTGGCCGCTGGCCTGGCGGCCTGCACCACCCAGACGCTGCGGCTCTACGCCAAGCGCAAGGCCTGGGCGCTGGGCGCTGTACATGTGGAGGTGACCTGGCGGCGCGAGCCGGGGTCGCTGCCCGCCGACGTCTTCGAGCGCCTGATCACCCTGGACGGCGACCTGGACGACGCCCAGCGCGCGCGGCTGATGGAGATCGCCGAGGCTTGCCCGGTGCACAAGATGCTGGTGGCGGGGTCGAAGGTGGTGACGCGGGCAGGCTAGTTCGGCGAACACTTGCCCCCTACGGGTCGCTTCGCGACCGTCTTCCCCCACAGGGGGAAGAGGATCCGTACCCGCGTCCTCCGCCCCCTATGGGGGGCGGACAGACCGCGAAGCGGTCAGGTGGGGGCAAGTCCGTGAGCCTCAGAACCCATACAGCGCCGCATACTCCGCATCCTTGCCCGCGATCTGTCGCGCGCAATCGACCATGACCTTGGCCTGTTTCCAGGTCGCGTCGTCCTGCATCTTGCCGTCCAGCATGGCCACGCCCGTGCCGTCCGGCATGGCTTCCAGGATGCGCCGAGCAAAAGCCACTTCGTCGGGGGCCGGCGAGAACACCCGCTTGGCGATCTCGATCTGGCTGGGGTGCAGGCTCCAGGCCCCGGCGCAGCCCATCAGGAAGGCGTTGCGGAACTGCTGCTCGCAGGCGACCGGATCGTCGATGGCCCCGAACGGGCCGTAGAACGGCTTGATGCCGTGGGCGGCGCAGGCGTCGACCATCTTGGCGAAGGTGTAGTGCCACAGGTCCTGCTGCACCGAGACGCGCGGGCTGCCGTCGGCGTGCGGATCCTCGATGACCCGGTAGCCGGGGTGACCGCCGCCGACCCGGGTGGTCTTCATGGCGCGGCTGGCGGCGAGGTCGGCCGGGCCCAGGCTGATGCCCTGCATGCGCGAGCTGGCGCCGGCGATCTGCTCGACGTTCATCACCCCCTCGGCGGTTTCGAGGATCGCGTGCAGCAGGATCGGCCGCGTGACGCCGTGCTTGGCCTCCAGCGAGGCCAGAAGCTGGTCCATGTAGAAGATGTCCCACGGCCCCTCGACCTTGGGGACCATGATCACGTCGATCTGGTTTCCGGCCTTCTCGACCAGGGTGGCCACCTCGTCCAGGTGCCAGGGCGAGTTGAGKCAGTTGATCCGCACCCACAGTCCCACGCCCAGGGCCTTGAAGTCGGTCTCGCGGGCCAGGGCGATCGTCCCGGCCAGGGCCGCGCCCTTGGCGTCGGCGGGGATGGCGTCTTCCAGGTTGGCCAGGATCACGTCGACGGTCGGGGCGATCTCGGGGACCTTGGCGCGCACCTTGTCCAGGTGCGGCGGCACGAAGTGGATCATCCGCTCGACCCGGGCCGGCGGCTCCCGCCACGGCGTCGGCGCGCCGATGGCCAGGGGTTTGAAAAAGCCTCTGGGGGTCTTCATGCGCGTGCTCCCGGCGTCGTGTTCTTATTTCGCAGTTGCGAGAAGACTGCGGCGACGCGGGAACAGGGTCAAGGCTGACGCATGGGTCAGGGAAAGTACGGATAAAAGACAAGCCGCGAAAGGCTGAAACCGCCTACGGCACTCTGTCGGCTAGCGCTCGCATGTAGGTGCCCAGGTCGGTAAGCGGATGCGGGCCGCGCAACAAACCACCGCATACGGCACTAAATCCACCGACCGTGATTCCATCAGCTACGCTGCGAGGATACGGCCGCTGAAGCCTAACGTGCAGCTCATCGAATAGGGGATGGGCCTGTTTCATCAGGCCGTTTTGCCAAGCCTCGGAAACTTGTCCGCCGACCTTTTCAATCTCTTCCTGGCGGCGGCTGGCCAATGCCGCTTCGTCCAGGCCCTCTATTGTCAGTGATGCGGCCGCCTGAAGCTTTCGGGTCCGGTCGATATCGGACACCCTGATTGTCTTCGCGAAGTCATCAACCCGCATGCGCAATTCATCGGCGCTTAGGCCGGAATAGGCGGTCATCTTGTCGGGGACGCCCTCCATGTACGCGCATCCCACCATCCCGAAGAAATGTTGGGCCGGTCCCTGGGCGACAGGAATCGGCGGCAGGGGTTCAGGCTGCGGGGCTGGGACTGTTGCTGGTGCGACGGGCCGAGGCGCGGCCGGCGCGGGCACCGCGACTTGGTTGCGAGGTTCGACAATCGCAGGCGGCACCATACTAAGAATGCCGTTTGCATCGGGTGCCTTTCTAGAGGCAGCCACTTCCTTAGCATCAAAGCCTTTCACCACGCAGAACACGGCAGCGGCGGCGAGCAGAAGGGCGCCGGCGAACCACCAAACCCGACGAGCGGCGATTTGACTATTCAAGCAGACCACTACACTCACGATGACGCAAATGACCGCCAAGACCATGAGCACAGCGAACCAGAACTGTTCTGCCTTAGTCGGGTGGCTGAACATGCGAGTCAGCAAATTTCCCGCCAATCCCGCCGAAATAGCGGCGATGGTGACAAGAATCGTCAGGAGAAATTCGGTCTTCATGGCGTCACGCTAGCATAGTGCAGCACGCAAGCTAGACGGTAGTCCAGCCGAGAGACGAAGCGAGCTACCCCTTCGCCGGCGGTCCCTGCACCGGCAGCGGCGGCTCCTCGGGGTCCTCGCGCTTGAGATCCTCGGCCGCGTCGTTCTTCGAGGCGGACGCGGCCTTGGCCTTGGCCTTGCGGCCGGCCCGGGCCTCCAGGCGCAGGGCCGCGCGGGCGTCGTCGCCTTCCTCGCCGAACAGGCCGCGCAGACGGATGTCGCGCTGCGGATAAGGCACCTCGATCCCCGCCCCGCGCAGGGCGTCGTCGATGGCCCAGGTATAGGCCGCGAAGATCGCCGCCGGGCGTCGCACGGAGTCCACCGTCGGCCAGACGATCAGCTCGAACTTCAGCGCCGAGTCGCCGTAGCCCACCAGCCAGACCTGGGCCTTGCGGGTGGCGTCGTCGGGGGCGGTGAACGACACCGAGTGGGCGGCCGCCAGCACCGCCTCGCGCACCTTCTCCTTGTCGACCCCGAAGGCGGTGACGAACGGCACGTGGATGCGGCGGGTGGTGTGGTGCAGGGTCCAGTTGATCACCTGCTCGTTGACCAGCACCGAATTGGGCACGATCACGTCGGTGCTGTCGTTGGTGCGGATGCGGGTCGAGCGCGGGCCGATCTCGTGGACCACGCCGCGCGCGCCGTTCTGCAGCTCGACGAAGTCGCCCACCGCCACCAGGCGTTCGAACATCAGCGACACGCCCGAGGCGAAGTCCTTGACCAGGCCCTGCAGGCCCAGACCGACGCCGACGCCCAGGGCCCCGGCGAACACCGCCAGCGAGGTCAGGTTCACGCCCATCACCGACAGGGCGATCAGCAGGCCGATGGTCCGCAGGCCGTAGGTGCTGAGCTTTTCGATGATGTAGAGCGTCGGGGCGCCGCCGGCCGACCGTTCGCGAAGCTTGCGCAGGCCCGAGGCGACGAACCGCGACAGGTAGATCGACACCACCACGACCACGATCGCCGCCGCCACCCCGCCCAAGGTGATCGTGGTCTTGCCCAGCTTGACCAGCTCGATGGCGTCGGGGCGGTTGAAGGGGTTGGCGACCATGGGGCGGAGTGTGGGCCGCGTGCCGGGAGGTGGGCAATACCCAAAGACCCTCTCCCAGAGGCATCTATATACGTGCTTGACCTCGAAGCTTGACTCTCCGCCATCGGCGCCTGAGCTTGGCGCTTATGGCGGAAGAAGAATTTCCAAACCCCACTCTAGAAGAGTTTGTGACCTGGCTGTCTCCGGCGTTGGCGCTTGAAGCGCTGGAAGATCTGTCGGACGACACCGCTGTAAGGACCATTCTTACCCGGGCCTCTAACGGTCTTATTCTGGGCGCGGCCACCACGGCGAGGTGGAGGTCAGGAGGCAAGCCAAGATCTGCGGAGATCATGGCCATCCCGCACGATTGGTGGGCAAAAGCTGAGATTTCGCACACTTGGCATTCGTTCTGGAATGTTGGCGACATGGTCGTTCGTCTGGAGGATGGCCGGTATTCGACGGTAGAAATCCATCTGTTTGACGTTCGTTTCGAGCCTTTTGGCATCCACGCCATATCCGGCGGTCTCATTGCGCGAAGTGCCAGCACAATCCGGGCGCAGATTGCCGCGCCTCCTCAGCTTCATGTAGGACATCTGCAAGGGGTGCCCCGAGCATCCGCGAGCGCGCCTGATGAGCGGACGGCAACGCCACCCGC
Source organism: Caulobacter sp. P1_B12_2 (assembly GCF_056406675.1). NCBI lineage: Bacteria > Pseudomonadati > Pseudomonadota > Alphaproteobacteria > Caulobacterales > Caulobacteraceae > Caulobacter > Caulobacter sp. P1_B12_2. The sequence goes on from NZ_JBFTZS010000035.1 coordinate 13,285, forward strand.
CGTTGCAACTGATGCCGTTAGGGCATGGCATCGAGCGCTTTCGAAGAGTGACAAGGCCCTAGGCCTTCGTGGCTTGTGGGCCATGGCGAAAAACGATCTCGGATCGGGCGTTCTCCGAAAGCAGATCGAGCCGTTTGTCGCGGGCCGCAAGCGGGGTCCAAAAGGCCCTCGCAAAGGCTAATTATCCCGACTTTCAGCAAAAATTGTCCGGGACAATTGCTGGGACAATTAGTTTGTCCTCCGGGGAAATAGACGGGGAAAATTAAAATCGCGATCTTCTCACCGTGCGTTGCGCCATCCCGCCCGGGATACAATGGTGCAGCCGCTTCGATCGATGAGAAGGAGACGACATGACGGAATGATGAGGCCCAGAAACGGAAACGGCTCACCCCCTGCCAGGAGTGAGCCGCTGTCCGAGTATCGCCGCGTCGCGGAGATCCAAGGCCTCTAGAGCCCCAAGATTTCTCACGGCGCGGTCCCTTTCACAAGCCCAATATGGAGGAACCCATGGGCCTGATCGACCGTGTGCGGGTGAAGGAACACCGCCGCATCAGCAAGCGTGGGCGCATCGAGCGCGTCCGCGAGCACTCTCGCCCGAAGCCGCATCGCCGCTGCTAATCGGGTTGGCCCGGCTTGTTCTTCGGAGCAGGCCGGGCCGCTTTCTTCTTCGCCCCCGGCGGCGGCGTGACCTCTTCCGGCTTGGTCTGGGCGTAGCGCGCCAAGGCCTCTCCGAAGTCCATGTCTAGAAATAGCGCCGGTTCCGTCTTCTTGCCGGTCATGCGATCAGCACCTTGTAGGTCAGGCGGCATTCGATCCCGGCCAGCAGGTCACCGAAACGTTGGCCCTTGGCGAGGTCGCGGCGGTTGTAGCGGAAGCTCATTTCGCCAACGTAGCGATCCAAGTGCTTCGGCGACACCCAGTGATGAACACCAATGATCTGGCGCTTGAGCTGCGACCACACGCCTTCAATCGAGTTCGTGTGGAAGTCGCCACGGCGGTACTCGTCGGCGCTATGGCGGACCACGCCGTGGTTGTAGGCGGCGCCCAGGTGGCGATACCCGCCGTGTTCGTCGGTGGAGACCGAATTGGCTTCCGGCGAAACCACTTGGCGAACGAAGCCTTCCAGCGTGGCGCGGTTCGTGCTGGTGATGACGCGAGCGACCACGTCGCCGCCCCGGCTCACGGCGCCGATGACGGTCGTCTTTCCGGCGGTCCCGTTGAGGCCCTTGCGGAGGCGCTTGGGCTTGTTGCTTTCCTTGCCGCCGACATAGGTCTCATCGACTTCAACGTCACCCGACAGCGGCGCGTTAAAGCTGTTGGTGCGGGCGGCGTGACGCAGGCGGTGCAGGACGAACCAGGCCGACTTCTGGGTGATGCCCAGATCGGTCGCCAGGGTGGTCGAAGCGATGCCCTTGGGGTGGTTCGTGATCATCCAGATCGCAGCATACCAAGTGCGGAGCGGCAGCTTGGTGTCTTGAAAGATCGTGCCGACTTTGATCGAGAAGCGCTTGCGGCAGGTGTAGCACTTGTGGGTGTTCGTGCCGGTCAGGGTGCCGATCTTGGTCTCGTCGGCATTGCCGCACAGCGGGCAGAACTTACCGTTCTTCCAACGCGACGCCGTCAGGTGATCGATAGCCGATTGCTCAGTCGGGAAGGCCCGGAAGAGTTGCAGCAGGTTGTCGAACTTTTGGATCACGGGGGCGGCTCCTGTTGGAACCGTTATCCCCCATTACCGAGTTTGGGTCAAGCACGTATATAGATGCCTCTCCCAGAGGGAGAGGGAGGGACCCATGCGCAGCATGGGAGGGTGAGGGGTTTAGACGTCGGACGGCGTGCCGGCACGGCGTCAGTGAGAACTGCGGTGAGGGCGTCACCCCTCACCCTCCCAACCGCTACGCGGTCGGGCCCCTCCCTCTCCCCTCCGGGAGTGGGTCTTTGGGTTACCGACCCACCATCGCCAGGCCCGCCGCGCTGTAGCGCTCGCCCTCGACCGCCGTTTCCGGCACCGCCGCGGCGATCCTGGCCAGGTCGTCGGCCGACAGCACCACGTCCACCGCGCCGAGGTTCTCCTCCAGCCGGCTGATCTTGGTCGTGCCCGGGATCGGGGCGATGTGCTCGCCCTGGGCCAGGATCCAGGCCAGGGCCAGTTGAGCCGGGGTGACGCCCTTGTCAGCGGCGATCTGGGTCAAGGCTTCGACCAGGGAGAAGTTCTTGGCCAGGGCCTCGCCCTGGAAGCGCGGCAGACCACGGCGGAAGTCGTTGTCGGCCAGGGGCGCGTCGGCCTTGATCGCGCCGGTCAGGAAGCCCCGGCCCAGCGGGCTGTAGGGCACCAGGCCGATGCCCAGCTCGGTCAGCACCGGCAGGGTCGTCGCCTCCAGGTCGCGGAACCACAGCGAATATTCGCTCTGCAGGGCCGCCACCGGCTGGACAGCATGGGCCTTGCGGATGGTTTCGGGGCCGGCCTCCGACAGACCGAAATGCTTGACCTTGCCTTCGGCGATCAGGTCCTTGACCGTTCCGGCCACGTCCTCGATCGGCACGTTCGGGTCGACGCGGTGCTGGTAGAACAGGTCGATCACCTCGACGCCCAGGCGCTTCAGCGACGCCTCGGCCACCGCGCGGATGTGCTCGGGACGGCTGTCGGTGCCGCGCATGCGGGAAAAGCCCTCGCCCGTCCCCTCCGGCGCGATGTCGAAACCGAACTTGGTGGCGATGACCAGCTTGTCGCGGAAGGGCTTGAGGCCTTCGCCGACCAGCACTTCGTTCAGATAGGGGCCGTAGACCTCGGCGGTGTCGAAGAAGGTCACGCCCAGCTCGACCGCCCGGGCCAGAACCTTGAAGGCGTCTGTCTTGTCGAGGGCCGTGCCGTAGACCTGGCCCATCCCCATGCAGCCCAGGCCGATGGCCGAGACTTCCAGGCCGTCGCCGAGTTTGCGCGTCTTCATGGTGAGATCCTCATGTCCGGAATTGGGGCCGGAGGGCCGCCTCTTTTCGAGGGGCCTTCCGACAACGTGAAGATGGGCCTCGGATCGCTCGCGGATAAGCGCTTGAAGTCTCAATGAACTGCTGAGCATTTCTCAGCAATGGATCAGCGCCCTTTGCCCGACCTCGCCGTCTTCGCCCTGGTGGCCCAGCATCGCAGCTTCCGCGCCGCCGCCCAGGTGCTGGGCGTCTCGGCCTCGGCGCTCAGCCACACGATGCGCAACCTGGAGACCCGACTGGACGTGCGGCTGCTGCACCGGACCACCCGCAGCGTGGCCCCCACAGACGCCGGCGAGCGGCTGCTGGCCCGCCTGAGCCCCGCTTTGGCGGACATCGACGCGGCCCTGGCCGAGGTGGCCGCCTATCGCGACCGGCCGGCCGGCCGCCTGCGGATCAACATCGCCCGCTCGGCCGCCCGCTGGCTGGTGGGCCCACGCATCGGCGGCTTCCTGAACGCCTATCCGGACGTGCGGGTCGAGATCGTCTGCGACGACGGCCTCAGCGACATCGTGGCCGGCGGCTTCGACTGCGGCGTGCGGCTGGGCGAGAGCCTGCAGGCCGACATGATCGCCGCCCCGCTGGGCCGCGAGCTGAGCCAGGCCCTGGTCTGCGCCCCGGCCTATATCGAGGCCCACGGCGCGCCCGGGCGGCCCGAGGACGTGCTCGACCACCGCTGCCTGCTGTTCCGGCGAGGCAACGGCCAGCCCTGGCCGTGGGAGTTCGAGCGCCAGGGGCGCGAGGTGGTGGTCGATCCGCTCGGCGTGCTGGTCAGCGACGAGAACGAGGTTATCCGCCGCGCCTGCCTGGACGGGGCGGGCCTGGCCTTCCTGATCCGCGACCAGGTGGTCGACGACATCGCGGCCGGGCGGCTGGTGTCGCTGCTCGACGACTGGTGCGAGCC
>NZ_JBFTZS010000036.1:0-17025 GCF_056406675.1 Caulobacter sp. P1_B12_2
GTCTAGTACTATTACTACCCAATTCTCCATCGCCGGCTGCGAGATTCGCGGCCGGCGAGCCGCGTTCAAGGGATCGACCACGTGATCGAAAGAAACTGGAACGAGCTGATCCGTCCTGAGAAGCCGCAAATCGAGACTGGCGCCGACGCGACCCGCAAGGCTCGCATCGTGGCTGAGCCGCTCGAACGCGGTTTCGGTGTGACGCTCGGCAACGCTCTCCGCCGCGTCCTGCTCTCCTCGCTTCAGGGCGCCGCCGTCACCGCCATCCAGATCGATGGCGTGGTGCACGAATTCTCCTCGCTCGAGGGCGTCCGCGAGGACGTCGTCGACATCGTTCTGAACATCAAGCAGCTGGCCGTGCGCATGCACGCCGAAGGCCCCAAGCGCATGACCTTGCGCGCCACGGGCCCCGGCCCGGTGACCGCTGGTCAGATCGAAACCCCGGCCGACATCGAGATCCTGAATCCCGACCACGTGCTCTGCACGCTGGACGACGGCGCTTCGGTGCGCATGGAGTTCACGGTCAACACCGGCAAGGGCTACGTCCCCGCTGACAAGAACCGTCCGGAAGACGCGCCGATCGGCCTCATCGCCGTCGACGCCCTGTACTCGCCGGTCAAGCGCGTCGCCTATCGCGTCGAGCCGACCCGTCAAGGCCAGTCGCTGGACTATGACAAGCTGATCCTGGAAGTGGAAACCAACGGCGCCGTTACGCCGGTGGACGCGGTGGCCTACGCCGCCCGCATCCTGCAAGACCAGCTGCAGATCTTCATCACCTTCGAAGAGCCCAAGGCCAAGACGGCCGACGAGGCCAAGCCGGAACTGCCGTTCAACCCGGCGCTCCTGAAGAAGGTCGATGAGCTGGAACTGTCGGTTCGTTCGGCCAACTGCCTGAAGAACGACAACATCGTCTACATCGGCGACCTGATCCAGAAGACCGAAGCCGAGATGCTCCGCACCCCGAACTTCGGCCGCAAGTCCTTGAACGAAATCAAGGAAGTGCTGGCCGGCATGGGTCTGCACCTGGGCATGGACGTTCCGAACTGGCCGCCGGAAAACATCGAAGACCTGGCCAAGAAGTTCGAAGACCAGATCTAAGACTTAAGTACTGAGTACCGCGCTTAATCCGGGCCGCTCTTTCGGGAGCGGCCTGGGCCTTTTGAAGCCGCAACAGCGGTGGAGGGCCCCGGCGCTTCGTTCTGAACCCGGCAGGGACGCCGCTGGGATTGGTGACAATCGGCGCTTTTTCATGCGCTACAGCGGGCCACGGCCCAGGAGACACTACAATGCGTCACGGTAAAGCTCACCGTAAGCTCGGTCGTACATCCGCTCACCGCACCGCCATGTTCGCCAACATGTCGGCCTCGCTGATCAAGCACGAGCAGATCGTCACCACCCTCCCGAAGGCCAAGGAACTGCGTCCCTTCGTCGAAAAGCTGGTGACCCTGGCCAAGCGCGGCGACCTGCACGCGCGTCGTCAGGCCATCAGCACCGTCCGCGACGTCGAACAAGTCGGCAAGCTGTTCGCCACCATCGGTCCCCGCTACAAGGACCGTCAGGGCGGCTATATCCGCGTCCTGAAGGCCGGCTTCCGCTACGGCGACAACGCCCCGCTGGCCGTCATCGAGTTCGTCGACCGCGACGTCTCGGCCAAGGGCAAGGATTCGGGCCCGGTCTATTCGAACGACTCGGACGACTAAGATTTTCAGCCTCGGCTGATGAAGAAGGCCCCGGAGCGATCCGGGGCCTTTTTTGCGTCCGGCCCCCTGCGACAGGTTGCAACAGGCCCCACTGTCGCCTTGGTAGAGGTTTTGTTCACCTCGTCGCCCCATCCTTCGCCGCTAGGGCTCTCGGGGGAGGGATCGCGATGAAGATTTCAGGCGTCATGCGCGGTTTCGGCGGCGCGCTCGCGGCAGGTGTGATCCTGGCCGGCGGGCTGGCCTTGTTCGCGATCGAAGGCCTGCGGGTCGGTGGTCCGCTGTTCCGCCAGATCATCGACAACAAGGACATCGTCGCCGACATCCTGCCGCCGCCGCTCTACGTGGTCGAGGCCGACCTGGTCGCCACCAAGCTGGTGGCCCACCCCGAGACCGTGGACGCCGCCGCCGACAAGCTGGCCGCGCTGCGCAAGGACTACGACACCCGCCGCGCCTATTGGACGACCGCGCCGATCGACCCGGCCATGCGCGAGATGCTGGTCAATCAGTCGGTCGCGCCGGCCATGGAGTTCTGGCGCGAGATCGATCAGGAGATCCTGCCGGCCGTGCGATCGGGCGACCTGGAGCGCGCGCGCCAGGGCCTGGTCCGGGCCGACGCCGCCTACGACGCCCACCGGGCCGTGATCGACAAGGTGGTGGTCATGGCCAATCACGACGCCGCCGCGGTCGAGGCCCGGGCTGTCAGCCAGACACGCCTGGCCTTCGTCCTGCTGGCCGGGGCGGGGGTGCTGATGCTGCTGGTCGTAGGCGGCGGGATCACCCTGATGGGCCGCCGCATCGTCAAGCCGATCCAGGCCATGACCGGCTTCATGGGGCGGCTGGCGGCGGGCGACTTCGACCGGGCCGTGCCCTTCGCCGGACGCGGCGACGAGATCGGCGAGATGGCCAATTCCGTGGCCGTGTTCCGCGAGGCGATCGTCGCCCGGCAGGCGGCGGAGGACCGCATCGCCGCCGAGCGCGACGAAACCGAAACCGCCAAGGCGCGGCACGACGCCGAACGGCGAGACGAGGAGACCGGGCGTCTGCAGGTGGTCGACGCCCTGGGCGCGGCCGTGGCCCGCCTGAAGTCTGGCGACCTGACGGCGCGACTGGAGACGGCGTTCCCCGCCGCCTATGAAGGCTTGCGCGGCGACTTCAACCGGGCGATCGCCGGGCTGGAGGCGGCCATGAGCGAGGTCATCGACGGCGCGGGCGGCCTGCGGGCCGGGGCCGGCGAGATCAGCGGCGCCATCGAGGACCTGTCCGCTCGCACCGAACGCCAGGCCGCCAGCCTGGCCGAGACGGCCGCCGCCCTGGGCGAGGTCAGCGCCAGCGTCAAGCGTACGGCCGAGGGCGCCAACGAAGCCAACGCCGCCGTGATCGACAGCCGCACGGTCGCCGACCGCTCCAGCCAGGTCGTGGGCCGAGCCGCCGAGGCGATGAGCCAGATCGAAAACTCCTCGACCAAGGTTTCCCAGATCCTGGGCGTGATCGACGAGATCGCCTTCCAGACCAATCTGTTGGCGCTGAATGCGGGCGTGGAGGCTGCCCGGGCCGGCGACGCGGGGCGCGGCTTCGCGGTCGTGGCCCAGGAGGTGCGGGCCTTGGCCCAGCGTTCGGCTGAAGCGGCCAAGGAGATCAAGGGATTGATTTCGGAATCGTCCGGCCATGTCCGCTCGGGCGTGACCCTGGTCGGCGAGGCCGGCGTCGCCCTGGGCGACATCGTCGAGCGTGTCGGGGTGATCGGCGGCCTGATGGAGCAGATCGCCCAGTCCAGCCGCGAACAGGCGGCGGGCCTGGCCGAGGTCGACCTGGCGGTCGGACAGATGGACCAGGTCATCCAGCAGAACGCCGCCATGGCCGAACAGGCCACCGCCGCCAGCCGAGGCCTGGCCGACGACGCGGTGCGCCTGGAGGCCCAGGTCGAGCACTTCCAGGTCTCGACTGACCAGAGGACGTGGGCGGCGGCCTAGGCCGCCGCGGCCGCGAGGACCATGGCGATCCAGATCAGATAGAACAGGCCGTGCGCGACGGCCACGACCCAGAACATCACCGGTTCGCGGTCGCGTTCGATATACCAGGACCTGCCGAGCGTCCGGACGGGCGTGGCGACCCGGCGGCGGGCGACGCCCTGATAGATGTCCCAAGCGATCCCGGCGCAGATCGCCAGGGCGTACAACCAGAGCACGGCGGCCAATCCCTATTCCTTGGTCAGGTCCTGACGACGGAACAGCGCCATCGCGCCGCCGGCCAGGACGACCAGCCAGACCAGCAGCAGCACCAGCGCCAAGCCGGCCGGACCGGCCTCGGGCCGCACCTCGGCGGGGGCGGCGACGAAGGTCTTCAGGATGCGTCCGGCATAGGCCGGGATCGTCAGGCTCTTCCAAGTGGTGGCTTGCATCGTGGCGGCCAGGGTCGACTGCACGAACACCACGACCAGGCCGGCGATCACCGCGCCCATCGTCGAGCGGGTCAGCACGCCGACCAGGCCGGCCAAGGCGCCGATCAGCAGCACCTCCAGCCACGTGATCACGAAGACCCCGGCGAAATGACCCAGGAAGCCCGTGGGCGCGGCGACCAGCCTGCCGTGATTGACCACGCCGCCGAAAAGTCCCGCCAGAACCGCCGTGAAGGCGGTCAACAGCAGGCTCCAGGCCGCGACCTCGGCGAAGACGATCAGCTTGGCGGTCAGCAGGTTGATCCGGCTGTTGCGCGGAGTGATCAGGCGCCAGGTCTCCCAGCGATAGTCGCCGGCGAAGATCGCGGCCGCGCCGATCAGCAGGAACAGGGCGGTGACCGGGCCCGAAGCGCCGGCCACGGCGCCCATGGCCCGGTTGGCCAGATCGACGGTCGTTTCTCCGGGCACGCCCCGGCGCAGCACGATGCGCACGAACAGGTCTCCGGCCATGCTGAACAGCATGGCGACCAGCGGCATGAAGCCGAAGCCCCAGAACAGGGACACCCGGTCGCGGGACAGGCGGAAGCGCTCGGCGGCGATGGCGTCAGCGAGCATCGGCTAGGTCCTTAGGTCCGAGCGCGCCCAGATAGGCGCTTTCCAGGTCGGCTTCGCGCCAGCGGGCTTCGGTGATCTCGACCCCGGCCTCGACCAGGGCCTTGATGAGGGCGGGCGTCTCGGCGTGCAGGACGTCGGCCAGTACGGCGTTCGCGCCGTCGGGCTCGCCCTTGTCGCCCAGCACCGCCAGGGCCTTGTCGATCGGCGAAACGGTCAGGCGCAGGCGCGGCTTGCCGCCGGTCAGGGCCTCGACGTCGCCCTCGGCGGCCAGCTTGCCCTTGGAGAAGATCGCCACCCGGTCGCAGACCCTGCGGACCTCGTCCAGCTGGTGGCTGGCCAGGATGATGGTCACGCCTTCCTTGTCGGCCAGGTCGCGGATCAGGGCGCGGATCTCCTGGATGCCGGCCGGATCCATGCCGCTGGTCGGCTCGTCCAGGATCACCAGTTCGGGGCGGGTGAAGAAGGCCGCGGCAAGGCCCAGGCGTTGCTTCATGCCCACCGAGAAGGTGCCGGCCTTGCGGTCGGCGGCGCCGCCCAGGCCGACGCGTTCGAGCCAGTAGTCGATGTCGGCGGAGCCGGTCGCGCCGCTTTCCATCGCAAGCATCCTCAGCACGTCGCGGGCGGTCAGATAGGGCGGATAGCGCGGGGTCTCGATCATCGCTCCCACCCGGCGCAGGGACGAGGCCTGGCCGGACGGACCGCCGAACAGCCGCGCCGTCCCGCTGGTGGGCCGCACCAAGCCCAGGGCGATGCGGAACAGGGTGCTCTTGCCCGCGCCGTTGGGACCCAGCACGCCGAACACGCCGCCGGCCGGAATGCGCAGCGACAGGCCGTCCAGGGCCCGCACCGCGCCATAGGTCTTGACGAGGCTCTCCGCCTCCAGGGCGAAACTCATGCGGAACGGGTTCCGGCGACGGTCATGCGGACGACTCCCTGAAAGCTGGGGCGACTATGGCCGGGCGGCCGAGTCCCGCCAAGTTAAGTCGCGGTCATGCGTGGCGAGCCGTCATGAGACTGGGCTATAGGGCGGACAGTCCGAGTACGAGGAGCGTGGGATGGTCGGTGCGTATCGCTGGATGGCTCTGGTCCTGGCCCTGGTGCTGGGCGCCTGCGCCTCGACCCCGTCTTCGACGCCGGCCAAGGCGCCCCAAAAGCCCGCCCTGACCATCCTGATCTCGCTGGACGGTTTTCGCGCCGACTACCTGGACAGGGGGAACACCCCAGCCCTGAGCGCCTTAGCCGCCGACGGCGCGCGCGGGGCCATGCGGCCGTCGTTTCCGTCCCTGACCTATCCGAACCACTACACCCTGGTCACCGGCAAGCGGCCCGACCACCACGGCATGATCAACAACACGCTGGAGGACGCCGACATCCCCGGTGTCAGCTTCAGCATGTCCAACCACGACGCGGTCGGCGACGGGCGCTGGTGGGATCAGGCCAAGYCGATCTGGGTCAGCAGCGAGCAGCAGGGCGTGCACGCCGGCATCCKGTTCTGGCCGGGCTCGGAGGCGCAGATCGACGGCGTGCGGCCCAGCTACTGGAAGCCGTATGATGAGAAGCTCGCCTACGACGACCGGATCGACATGGTGTTGTCGTGGGTCGACGCCAAGGCCCCGCCGCTGGGCCTGGCCACCCTCTATTTCGACGCCACCGACACCGAGGGCCACCACTACGGCCCGGACTCGCCGGAGGTGAACGCCGCCGCCGCCAAGGCGGACGCCGCCATCGCCCGGCTGGTGGCGGGGCTGAAGGCGAGGGGCCTGTTCGAGACCACCAACATCGTCGTCGTCGCCGATCACGGCATGGCGCCCCAGCCGCTGAGCGGCCTGGTCGAGGTCTCGGCCCTGGTCGATCCGGCCAAGGTCAAGTTCGTCAGCACGGGCTCGATCGTCGGCGTGCGCGCTCTCCCGGGCTTCGAGGCCGAGGTCGCCGCGACGATGCTCAAGGCCCACCCGCACCTGACCTGCTGGGAGAGGGGCAAGATCCCCGCCCGATACGGCTACGGGACCAACCCGCGCGTGCCGCCGATTGTGTGCCTGGCCGACCTGGGCTGGTACTTCGTCACCGCCAGCGCCCTGAAGAAGCGCTGGGCCGAGCATCCGCGCGACGGCGGGGCCCACGGCTACGACCCGTTCGATCCCACGATGCGGGCGGTCTTCGTCGCCCACGGTCCGGCCTTCAAGCGCGGCGTCGTTCTGCCGGTGTTCGACAATGTCGACGTCTATCCGCTGCTGACCCGCCTGATCGGCGTGAAGGGCGACAAGGGCGACGGGACGCTGAAGCCCGTTAAGGCGGCGCTGCGCTGACTCGCTACCAGTTGGGGCCGATATAGGGCGTCGCGGGCAGGGGAGCGGTGATCGCCGCGTCCAGGGCCGCGCAGTCGGGCTTGTCAAAGGCTATCTGGCGCGCCAGCGGGCCGGCATAGGCGTCGTCGGCGAAGCTGGCGTCGTAGGTCAGCAGATCGACGTGATAACCGCGACCGCCGTGTTCATAGGCGACGAGGTAGCGGTCCTTGTAATGGACAGCGGCGATGAAGCGCGTGCGCGGACCAATCCCGATGTCGGTGGCGTTGAAGGTACCGCCGGCCGGCGACAGTTCCGGGGCGCGGGTCTTCAGGTCCATGCGAAGCGCGATGGGAAGCTGGTCGAAGGCGACCGCCTCGGCTCCGCCCTGGTGGGCGCATGCGGCGACGGCGATACGGGCTGGCTCGGGAGCGGGCGTCATGGGCGGCAGGAACATGGGAGACCTCCGTCGAAGGCTTCAACCTTCGGCTGAACGGCGGCGGATTTGTGACGGCGCCGCTTGCCTAGATAGTTTCGATATGCGTTAAATATTGCGGATATCCGAAACGGAGCTTGGCCATGATCCGCACCGCCCTGACCTCGGCCCTGTGCTACCGCGACCCCAGGGCCGCGCTCAAATTCCTGGAAGCGGCCTTCGGCTTCGAGCTGGTGATGCTGATCGAGGACAACGACGGCAAGGTCGCCCATTCCGAGATGAGCTTCGGCGACAGCCTGGTGATGATCGGCTCCGAGTGGAGCGCCCAGCACAAGAGCCCGGCCTCGATCGACGGGTTCAACACCCAGACCGTCCACATCCATGTCGAAGGCGACATCGACGCCCACTGTGAGCGGGCGCGGGCGGCCGGGGCCGAGATCCTGATGGAGCCTGCCGACCAGTTCTACGGCGACCGCACCTATCGCTGCCGCGATCCGGAGGGCCACTTCTGGACCGTGGGCGCGCCGGTTCGCACGGTGAGCGTGGAAGAGGCCGAGGCTGAGTCCGGCCTGAAGGTCGTGAAGGGCTGGGCGTGACTCCTGACGATTTCCGCCGCCTGGCCCTGGCCCTGCCCGAAGCCGTCGAGAGCTCGCACATGGGCACGGTCGATTTCCGGGTGGGGCGGATCTTCGCCACCCTGGGCTATCCGAACGCCAATTTCGGCATGGTCCAGCTGACGCGCGAGCATCAGGACGTGATCGTGGGCGTCGAGCCGACGGTGTTCCGACCCGTGCCGGGCAACTGGGGCCTGAAGGGCGCGACCCTGGTCGTGCTGGCCGAGGCCGACGAGCAGACCCTGCGCGGGGCGCTGGAGGCGGCCTGGCGGCTGAAGGCCAACAAGCGGCAGATCGTTCTGCTCGACGCCGTCCGGGCCGCGGCCGGCACGCCATGAGCGCCTCGCTCGACGCGACCCTGGCGGCCCTGGCCGACCCGCACCGGCGGGCGACCGTCGACCTGCTGCGCCAGGGGCCGCGCCGGGCGGGCGAGTTGGCCCAGGCCGCCGGCCTGTCGGCCCCGGCCATGAGCCGCCACCTGCGGGCCCTGCGCCACGCCGGCCTCGTCGAGGAAACCCATCCGCCGTTCGACGCCCGGGTGCGGGTCTACGCCCTGCGCCCCGCGCCCATGGGCGAGCTGAAGGCTTGGGCCGAGGCGGCCGAGGGGCTGTGGAGCGACCAGTTGCTGGCGCTCAAGGCGCATATCGAGGAGGGCGGCGCGTGAGCTCCAAGGTGCTGGTCGCCCTGCGCATCAAGGCCGCGCCGCTGCGGGTGTTCGAGGTGTTCACCGCCGACATCGGCGCCTGGTGGAAGCCCAACGCCCTGTTCTCGTTCACGCCGCGCTCGCCGGGCGTGCTCGCGTTCGAGGGAGCGGGGGAGGGCGCGCGTCTGGTCGAGCGCCTGCCGTCGGGCAAGGCGTTCGAGATCGGCCCGGTCCACGTCTGGGATCCCGGCCAGCGGCTGGTGTTCGGCTGGCGCCAGGCCAGCTTCGCGCCGGACATGGACACCGAGGTCGAGGTCCGCTTCGAAGCCGTGGGGGAGGAGACCCGCGTCACCGTCGAGCATCGCGGCTGGAACACCGTGCCGACCGAACACGTGGCCCGTCACCGCTTCCCGGACGCGGTGTTCCTGCAGCGCCACGCCGAGTGGTGGCGCGCGCTGCTGACAAGTCTCGCCAGCCGGGCGGCTATGGACGTACAAGAACGCGCCAGGGAGGGCGACGCATGACCAAGACCATCGGCCGGACACACCGGCAGGCCGCCCTCGGCTTCATCTTCATCACCGCCTGCCTGGACGTGCTGTCGCTGGGGGTGATGATCCCCGTGCTGCCCGAGCTGATGAAGCGCTTCAACGGCGGCGACACCGCTTCGACCGCCCTGTGGGTGGTGCTGTTCGCCACCACCTGGGGCGTGATGCAGTTCTTCTGCGCGCCGATCCTGGGCCTGATGTCCGACCGCTGGGGCCGCCGGCCGGTGATCCTGACCTCGATCTTCGGCCTGGGCGTCGACTTCCTGTTCATGGCCTTCGCCCCAACCCTGTGGTGGCTGTTCGTCGGCCGGGTGTTCAACGGCATGACGGCGGCCAGCTTCTCGACGGCGGGGGCCTATGTGGCCGACGTCACCAAGCCCGAGGACCGGGCCAAGGGCTTTGGCCTGATGGGCGCGGCGTTCGGGGTGGGCTTCACCTTCGGCCCGGCCCTGGGCGGCTGGCTGTGGCAGTTCGACCACCGGTTGCCGTTCCTGGTCTGCGCCGGCCTGGCCCTGTGCAACTGGCTGTACGGTTTCTTCGTGCTGCCGGAATCGCTGCCGCCCGAGCGGCGCGTCCATCGCTTCGACTGGAGCAAGGCCAATCCCTTGGGCTCGCTGAACCTGCTCAAGAGCAAGCCCGACCTGTTGGGCCTGGCCGGCGTCGGCTTTCTGTTCCAGCTGGCGCACAACGTGCTGCCCAGCGTCTTCGTGCTGTACATGGGCTTCCGCTACCACTGGTCGACGGCGGTGATCGGCCTGACCCTGATGGGCAGCGGCGTCTCCGGCATCCTGTTGCAGAGCTTCGTGGTCGGTCCGGTGGTCAAGCGGGTGGGCGAGCGCGGGGCGCTGCTGATCGGCCTGTTCTCGGGTTGCGTGGGCTTCATGATCTACGGCCTGGCCCCGACCGGATGGCTGTATCTTTGCGGCCTGCCGATCTTCGCCTTCTCGGGCCTGATCCAACCGGGCCTGCAAGGCCTGATGACCCGCCGGGTCGAGCCGTGGGAGCAGGGTCAGCTGCAGGGGGCGAATTCGGCGATGATGGGCATCAYCGCCATCGTCGGGCCGACGCTCTATCTGCTGCCGTTCGCCTGGGCGGTTCGCCACGACGCCACCTTGCACATGCCCGGCCTGCCGGTGCTGATCGCCGCAGCCCTCCTGCTAGGCGCCACGGTTCTGGCGATCCGCGTGGCGCGGCCCGTGGCGGTGGAACCCAGCGTCGCCTGACGGTCTTTGACCTTGGCCGCCATCAATGCGCCCGAAAGCTCGGCTGATGTCGCGGGCTGTTCTTCACGGAGTCGCCCAGAACCCATGCGATCCTATCGCGTCGTGCTTCCCGCCCTGGCCCTGTTGGCCGCCTGCTCGCCGCAGGGCCCTTCGAAGGCCCAGACCATCCCGGACCTGGCCCAGCCCACCCGTCGCGCGCCCACCGACCCGTTGTCGATGAAGGCGTCGTTCGCGCCGGTGGTGAAGAAGACGGCCCCGGCCATCGTCAACGTGGCCAGCAAGCGCGTGGTGCGCCAGCGCGTCGATCCGTTCTGGGACTTCTTCATGGGCGGCGGCGGCGGGGCCACCCGCGACCAGGTGCAGGGCTCGCTCGGCTCGGGCGCCATCGTCCGCGCCGACGGGGTGATCATCACCAACCACCACAACATCGAGAACATGAGCGACATCACCGTCCAGCTCGCCGACCGCCGCGAGTTCGCGGCCACGGTGCTGCTGGACGATCCACGCTCCGACCTGGCGGTGCTGAAGATCGACACCAAGGGCGAGCGCCTGCCGGTGATCGCCATCGACGACCAGGAACAGCTGGAGGTCGGCGACCTGGTCCTGGCCCTGGGCAATCCGTTCGGCGTCGGCCAGACCGTGACCAACGGCATCGTCTCGGCCCTGGCCCGCACCGACGTGGGCGCGGCCGAGTTCGGCAGCTACATCCAGACCGACGCGGCGATCAATCCGGGCAATTCGGGCGGTCCGCTGGTCGACATGGACGGCGACCTGATCGGGGTGAACACCTTCATCATCTCGCGCTCGGGCTCGTCCAGCGGCGTCGGTTTCGCCATCCCGGCTTCGGTCGTGCGACAGGTGGTCAACACCGCCCTGGGCGGCGGCCACAGCGTGGTCCGGCCCTGGCTGGGCGTGAAGGGCCAGCCGGTCACCGGCGACATCGCCAAGAGCCTGGGCCTGTCCGCRCCGCGCGGCGTGGTGATCTCCGACGTCTATCCGGGCGGTTCGGCCGAGCGGGCCGGCATCCGCGACGGCGACGTGATCCTGTCCATCGACGGCCAGGCCGTGAACGACGAAGGCGGCGGCGCCTTCGCGATCGGCACCCACAAGGTCGGCGACCGGGTCTCGGTGCTGATCAATCGCAACGGCAGGGAGCAGACCCTGACCTTGCGCGCCGAGGCCGCGCCGGAAACGCCGGCCCGCGACGAGCGCGTGCTGAAGGGCCGCAATCCGTTCGACGGCGCCACCGTGGTCAACCTGTCGCCCGCCGCGGCGCAGGAGCTGGGCGTGGACCCGTTCACGGGTCGCGGGGTTCTGGTCACCAAGATCGGCCAAGGCTTCGCCCTGAACGCCGGCCTGCGTCCCGGCGACTTCATCCGCGAGGTCAACGGCAAGGCCATCAACAGCACCGCCGACCTGCAGGCCGCCGCCAACACGGGCGCGGCGACCTGGACCGTGACCATCGAACGCAACGGCCAGCGGATCACGGCGCGGCTGAGGGCCTAAACCTTGATCTTCGAGGCCACCGACCAGGTGTGGCCGAACGGATCGAGGAGCTGGCCATAGCGGTCGCCCCAGAACTGGTCGGCGAGCGGGAAGCGCACCGTGGCGCCGGCCTCGATCGCGCGGTTCCACCAGGTGTCGGCGTCATCGACCTCCAGGTGCAGGGTGACGGCGGCGGGCGGCGCGTAGTCGCCGTGGGCCATCTCGCTGAAATGGTCCGACAGCATCACCCAGTCGCCGTTGATCAGCAGACGGGCGTGCAGCAGGCGCTCGCCGTCGTCGGCGGTGTTACGGAACACTTCCTCGGCGCCGAACGCTCGCTGGTAGAAGTCCACGGCGGCCTTGCCACCGACGACGGAAAGGTAAGGGGTGACGCCGGTCGTAGGGCCCCGCGTCGGGTCGCCTTCGTTGGTCATGGTCGTTTCCTCCACGATTAAGTAAACCTAGCCCATGTCCGATCTTTTCCAAGCCGCCGGCCTGACGCCCCATGCGCCGTCGCCTCTGGCCGACCGCCTGCGTCCCCAGACCCTCGACGAGGTGGTGGGGCAGGAGCACCTACTGGGGCCCGACGGTCCCATCGGCCGCATGGCCGCGGCCCATCGCCTGGCCTCGATGATCCTGTGGGGGCCGCCCGGCACCGGCAAGACCACGATCGCCCGCCTGCTGGCCAAGGCCGGCGGGTACGAGTTCCAACAAATCTCGGCGGTGTTCTCCGGCGTCGCCGACCTGAAGAAGGCCTTCGAGCAGGCCCGCATGCGCCGCCACGCCGGGCAGAGCACCTTGCTGTTCGTCGACGAGATCCATCGCTTCAACCGCGCCCAGCAGGACGGCTTCCTGCCGTTCGTGGAGGAGGGGATCGTCACCCTGGTCGGCGCGACCACCGAGAACCCGTCGTTCGAGCTGAACGGCGCTCTGCTGTCGCGCTGCCAGGTGTTCGTGCTCAAGCGGCTGGACGAGGAGGCGCTGGAGGCTCTGCTGGTCAAGGCCGAGACGGCCGAGAACCGCAAGCTGCCGCTGGACGCCGACGCCCGCTCGACCTTGGTCGCCATGGCCGACGGCGATGGCCGCTACCTGCTGACCTTGACCGAGACCCTGCTGTCGATCGGCACGGACACGCCGCTGAACCCCGCCCAGTTGGGCCAGTTCCTGCAGAAGCGCCGCCCGGCCTACGACAAGAACCGGGAGGAGCACTACAATCTCATTTCCGCGCTCCATAAGTCGGTGCGCGGCAGCGACCCGGACGCGGCGCTTTACTGGCTGGCGCGGATGCTGGAGGGCGGCGAGGACCCGCTGTTCATCGCTCGCCGCCTGGTGCGCATGGCCAGCGAGGACATCGGTGCTGCCGATCCCCTAAGCCTGCTGCTGACCACCGCCGCCAAGGACGCCTACGACTTCCTGGGCAGCCCCGAGGGCGAGCTGGCCCTGGCCCAGGCCGTGGTCCACATGGCCAGCGCCCCCAAGTCCAACGCCGTCTACAACGCCTACAAGGCCGCCCGCCGCCTGGCCAAGGAGACCGGCAGCCTCATGCCGCCGRCCCACATCCTCAACGCCCCGACCAAGCTGATGAAGACCCTTGGCTATGGCGACGGCTACGCCTACGACCACGACGTCGAGGGCGGCGTCTCGGGTCAGAACTACTTCCCCGACGGCATCGACCGGCCGACCCTCTATGAGCCCAAGCCGATCGGGGCCGAAGCCAAGGTCAAGGAACGGCTGGACGCCTGGAACCGCCTGCGGAGAGACGGCAAGTGAAGCTTACCCTCGCGGTCCGCGTGATCGCCGTGCTGTCCCTGGTGCTGCTGCTGGCGGGCGTCGTCCTGCTGGCATGGGCCGCGGCCACCCCCTGGCACACAGACTCCAACGCCTATTTCGCCGAGCTGCAGCGGCTGCGCGGCGCGCTCTATTTCGGCGCGCCGGACGCCCAGACCCTCAGGCTGGCCACCACCCGGTTCGCGGCGTTGCAGGCCAAGTACGCCACGCACAAATGGCTCTACGCCGACCTCGCCTACGCCTGTTTCAGCCTGGGCGTCTGCGCGGCGATCATCGCGGCCCTGGTGGCGCGGTTCGGGGCGCGGCTGCTGCGGACCCAGAAGAACGCCCTTGTCGTGCTGGGCGTGACGTTGTTGGCCCTGATCGCCACCCTGGCCGGACTGGCGGCCGATCCGCTGCACCGGTTCTATCGCGAGCAACTGCCGGAATGGTCCGACGCCATCGAGATCCCGCTGGCCGGCGCGCTGGTGGGGATGATCCCGATCGCGACGATCACCCTGCTGCTGGTCGCGCCGCCGCTGATCTTCCGTCGCCGGGCCGCCGGGCCGCTGCTGGTCTTCACCCGGCCGCCCCACTGGCCTTCGATCGCGGCCAACGCCGCCTACGCCCTGCCATTGGCCTTCGCCGTGTTCCTGCTGACCAGCCTGGCCTCACGCGGCGGCTGGGCCCTGGCCCCGGCCGGGCTAACGCTGCTGTGGCTGTTCCTGAACGCCCGGGCGTTGTGGATCGCGCCGAAGGAAGAGGCCGCCGCATGAGCCGTCCCGGCCGCCGTCCGCCCGGCGTCGCCAAGCCCAAGGCTTCCGACACCCCGATCACCCTGACCCCGGAAGAGGTCGAGTTCACCAAGTCGCTGGTGATCCATGAGGACGACAGCGTCTTCGTGCTCAACAAGCCTGCCGGCCTGTCCAGCCAGGGCGGGCGCATCCGGGCCCATACGCTGGACGATCTGCTGTGGGCCTTGGCCCGGCGCGACCGGCCGAGACCGCGCCTGATCCACCGCCTGGACCGCGACACCTCGGGCGTGATCCTGACGGCCCGGACCAAGCCGGCCGCGACCTTCCTGGGCAAGGCCCTGATGGGCAAGCGGTTCCGCAAGACCTATCTGGCCATCGTCACCCCCGGCGCGCCCGAGCCACGCGGCGGCCAGATCGACAGCCCGCTGCGTCGCGAGTCGATCGGGCGCGAGGCCTATATGCGGGTCTGCGCGGCGGATCATCCGGACGCCGAGACCGCCCGCAGCCGGTATCGCACCCTGGCCGCGGCGGACGGCGCGGCTCTGGTCGAGCTGAGCCCCGACACCGGCCGCATGCACCAGCTTCGCGTCCACATGGCTTCGATCGGGCGGCCGATCGCCGGCGACAGCCGCTACGGCGGCGCGCTGATGCTGAGCGGGGCGCCCGTGCCGCGCCTGATGCTGCACGCCGTCAACTTGGTCTTCCCCCACCCCGATGGCGGCGAGCGGCGGATCAGCGCGCCGATTCCGGACGACATGCGCGCGGTTCTCGATAAGCTTGGCCTCAAGGCGCCTGAAAGCGCCTTACCGGAACAGGGTCGGCCGCAGACTCGTTAAGCCTGGCAGGAGATTTCATCATGAAGCGCCTGATCGCACTCGCTGTTTCCGCCGCCCTGCTGACCGCCTGCGCCACCACGCCGACGCTGTACGCGCCGCAGACCGCACCGCGCGCCGCCGGCTATTCCGAATATCGTCTGGAGGCCGGTCGATACCGTGTCACCTTCCAGGGCAATCCCGGCGCGCCGATCAACCAGGTTTCGGACTACGCCTTGCTGCGGTCGGCCGAGCTGGCCCTGCGCGACGGCTATGACTGGTTCCGCGTCGCCGACCGCGTGACCCAGCAAACCGGCTCGAACAGCGGATCGACCCTGTCGATCGGCGGCGGCTCCAGCAGCTATGACTATGGCCGCCACGGCGGCGGCAGCTCGGTGGGGCTAGGCGTCGGCACCAGCTTCAACCTCGGCCCGAAGCCGGCGGTGAGCAGTTCGATGGAGGTGGTGTTCGGCAAGGGTCCGGCGCCGCGCGACGCCAACGTCTACGACGCCCGCGCCATCGTCCAGACGGTGGGGCAGGGCCGAGCGGCGGTCTWGCCGGGTCTAGCCGGCCGCCTTCTTGGTCGCGGCGGCGATGGGGTGCGTCGCCCGGAGCGCGGCGTGGGTCAGGCCCGCGGTCTCGGCCGCGGCGAAATAGCCCTCGGCGGGCAGGCCCTGCAGGGCGACCATCGGCGTCAGGCCCTTGGCGTCGCGGCCGAAGGCCATGATGTCGGCGGCGATCTTCTCGGCGGGACCCACCAGATCACTGGCGTCCAGGGTCAGGCCTTGCAGACGGGCGTCGCGCAGCACGCGCAACGCTTCCTTCTCGGGCGGCACGCGGGCGATGACGCCGCGCGTCAGGGCCTTGAGCAGACCCACCACTTCCAGCAAGCGACCGGCGGGCGTGCCGCGGGTGATGTCGACCAGCTCCATCATGATCCCGCCGCGCAGCAGCGCCAGGGACAGCCCCGGGGTGCCGGTCAGCATGTCGCGGCCGCGCTGGGTGCCCAGGGTGCGGAACGAGGCGGGGACTATCAGGTCGGGCCGGTCATGGCCCTGTGAAGACCGGGCGAAGACGGCGGCGTATTTCAGGGCCGCCTCGTCGATGAACGCGGCGTCGCGGTCGGGCAGGCGCGAGACAGCGCGGGCGCTGATCTGCTTGCCCGAGCCCAGGTGGGTGACCACCGGCTCGATACGCACCGCCGTGGCGACGTTGCGCTTGAGGCTGATCATGTGCTCGAGCGTGAAGTCGACGCGCAGGGCCGCGCCGCCGGCGGTGGTGAAGGCCACGGGCGTGCGCCGGGTCTCTTCCAGCGGGTCGATGTCGAAACGGATGGGCGAGCGGGTCGAGTCGCGACGAGCCCTGGCGGCCAGAATCACCGAGGCGTCCACAGGACGGCAGACAACGCCGCCGGCCTCGACGCCGATCACGGAGCGCACGCCCAGGTCGCCTGGCTCGGCCGCGCCCAGCAGATGGGTCAGCACGTCTTCCAGGATGCGCACGCTGGTGGCCTGGGCCGCGAGACCCTGGTCGTTGTTCATGGCGATCAGGAAGTCTTCCTCGCCGATCCGGGCGCGCAGGTCGCTGCGATCCAGGTGCTCGGCCAGCTTGCGCTCGACATAGGTCCAGACATCGACGCGCTTCTTGTCCCACCAGTCGCCCGCCCAGCGCCGAATGGCCTTGACGCTGATGACGTTCACGGAACCACGGGCGATCAGCTCGGATCCCGCCAGCCTTTGGAGCACGGGTCCGC
>NZ_JBFTZS010000037.1:0-16902 GCF_056406675.1 Caulobacter sp. P1_B12_2
GAGGCCTGGCGGCCCTGGCGCGCCTACGCCGCCCTGCACCTGTGGGCCTCGCTGGCCGACGAGGGCGCGCCGCCGGTGCGGAAGGTCAAGCGTGCGGCCTGAGGTCCTGACGCTTGATGTGCTGAAGACTCCGATCGGCGAGATCGACGTGGTCGTCGACGCCGAAGGCAGCCTGCGCGTGCTGGAATTCCACGACCAGCCCCAGCGCCTGGCCCGAGCTCTGCGGCTGCACCACCGCGACCAGCCCGTGGAAACCGGCCCCGCGTCGAGCTCCGTGCGCGACGGCCTGGCGGCCTATTTCGCCGGCGAGCTGGCGGCGCTGAAGACCGTGCCCTGGGCGATCGGCGGCACGGCCTTCCAGCAACAGGTCTGGAACGCCCTGGTCGAGATCCCGCTGGGCGAGGCGACGACCTATGCCCGCCTGGCCCAGCGGATCGGCCGGCCCAGCGCCGTGCGGGCCGTCGGCCTGGCCAACGGCGCCAACCCGATCGCCGTCGTCGTACCCTGCCACCGGGTGATCGGAACCGGCGGCGCCCTGACCGGCTACGGCGGCGGCGTCGAACGCAAGCGCTGGCTGTTGGCGCATGAGGGCGTCGGCGGCTGATCCTTCTCCCCCTGCGGGAGAGGGAAGAAACCGACGTTCATCGACGCCGCGTGGCAGCTCGCAGATTTTCACCCCTCGTAACGCCGTCCTGTCGCAATCGCGCCTCCTGCCACGTCTTTGAGTCATCACCCGCAGGAGCGCCCCATGACCGTCCCCGTCCTCGAAACCCGAACCCTGCTGACCGGCCTGGTGATGGGCGAGTCGCCGCGCTGGTGGAACGGCCGGCTGTGGGTCTGCGACTGGGGCGCGCGCGAACTGCTGACGGTCGACATGGTCGGATGTCGCGAGACGATCATCGCGGTCGACGCCCTGCCCTTCTGCATCGATCCGCGCCCCGACGACCGGCTGCTGGTCAGCGCGGCCGGACAGGTGCTGCTGCTGGCCCCGCACCGCCAGCTGAAGCGCCATGGCGACCTGTCGGGGCTGTCCGACAAGCCCTGGAACGAGATCGTCGTTGATGGGCGCGGCGCCGCCTACGTCAACAACATCGGCTTCGACTTCCCGCACGGCGAGGTGACGACCGGTATCATCGCCCTGGTCACGCCGGACGGCAGGGCGCGCCAGGTCGCCGACGGCGTGGAATTTCCCAACGGCATGGCGATCACGCCCGACGGCAAGACCCTGATCCTGGCGGAGTCCTACGGCCAATGTCTGACCGCCTTCGACATCGCCGCCGACGGCGGTCTGTCGAACCGGCGGGTCTGGGCGCAGGTCGACGGCCACCCGGACGGGATCTGCCTCGATGCCGAGGGAGCCGTCTGGTACGCCGACGTGCCGGGCCGCTGCTGCGTGCGGGTGGCGGAGGGCGGAGAGGTTCTGGCCCGGGTCGAGGCCGATCGCGGCTGCTTCTCCTGCGCTCTGGGCGGGCCCGACGGGACGACCCTGTTCATCGTCGCGGCCGACTGGCGCGGTCCCGAGGGCATGGGCCAGCCGACGCGGAGCGGCGTGGTGCTGACGGCCCAGGCCCCGGCGCCCGCCGCCGCGCGGGGCTAGGTCCGCACGCCCCCCGTTTCTTGGCCAGCGTTGCCTCGCCCGGCGCAGCCCCTAAGATGGCGCGTCCCGCGGAACCCTAAGCGTCATGCAGCTGTCCCTCCCGACCACCACCTCCGTGCGCTGGCTCAGCTGGCTGCGGCGGCGGATCCGGTCCAGCGAGCTGTGGCTGATCGCGGTGGCCACCCTGATCGGGGCCGCGGCCGGGGCCCTGGCGGTGCTGCAGGCCAAGCTGGCCCACGGCCTGCAGGTGATGCTGTTCGCCATCGACATGGATTCGCGCCTCAGCGCCCAAAGCATGATCGCCCCGTGGCGGACCCTGGCCATTCCCATCGGCGGCCTGGTGCTGGGCCTGGCCACCTGGGCCTGGTTGAAGTATCGCCCCAAGCCCGCCGTCGACCCGGTCGAGGCCAACGCCCTGCACGGCGGCCATCTGTCGGTCCGCGACAGCGCTTTCATCTGTGGCCAGACGATGCTGTCGAACGGGGTCGGCGCCTCGGTCGGGCTGGAGGCCGCCTACGCCCAGGCCGGGGCGGCCATCGCYTCGTTCGCCGGCCAGCGGCTGAACCTGCGCCGGGCCGACATGCGCACCCTGGTCGGGGCCGGGGCCGGCGCCGCCATCGCCGCCGCGTTCGGCGCGCCCCTGACCGGGGCCTTCTACGCGTTCGAGATCGTCATCGGGGCCTACACCGTCGCCAACCTGGCCCCCGTGGCCGCCGCCGCCCTGGCCGCGGTGCTGGTGGCCGGACGGATGGGCGGCCTGCCCTATCTGCTGAAGACCTCGACCCCAGCCGTGCAGTCCTGGTTCGACTACGGCCTCTACGCCTTGCTGGGCGTGGTCTGCGCCTTCGCGGGCATCGCCCTGATGCGGCTGGTGGCCTCGGCCGAGGGGCTGGTGGCCAAGTCGAAACTGCCCAAGACCTTCCGCCCGGTGGTCGGCGGGGTGGCCCTGGCGGCCATGGCGATGATCACGCCCCAGACCCTGTCGGCCGGCCACGGCGCGGTGCACGTCAACCTGACCGCCGAGCTGGGCCTGAAGATGCTGCTGATCCTGCTGGCCATGAAGGCCTTGGCCAGCGTCGTGTCGCTCAGCTTCGGCTTCCGGGGCGGGCTGTTCTTCGCCTCGCTGTTCCTGGGCGTTCTGGTCGGCCAGATCTTCGCGGCCCTGACCGTGTTCGTGCCCTGGCTGCCGTCGCTAGACCCGACGGTGGCGGCCCTGGTCGGCCTGGGCGCGTTCGGCGTCGCGGTCGTCGGCGGGCCTTTCACCATGTCGTTCCTAGTGCTGGAGGCGACCGGCGACTTCACCGTCGCGGCGGCCGCCCTGGTCGCCTCGCTGATCGCCAGCGCCCTGGTGCGCGAGACCTTCGGCTACTCGTTCTCGACCTGGCGGCTGCACCTGCGCGGCGAGACCATCCGCAGCGCCCACGACGTGTCGTGGATGCGCCCGCTGACCGCCGGCCGGATGATGCGCAAGGACACCAAGACCATCCCCGCCGAGGCCACCCTGGCGGAGTTTCGCCGCCGCTATCCTCTGGGTTCGACCAAGCGGGTGGTGGCCCTGGACGCCACCGGCCGCTACGCCGGCATCGTCCGCACCGCCCTGGCCTACGCCCACCCCGACGACAGCGAGCAGGCCGTGGCCTCCCTGGTCCTCTACACCGACACCGCCCTGACGGCCGACGAGTCGATCAAGGACGTCATGCGCGCCTTCGACCACACCCAGGCCGACGAACTGGCGGTGATCGACGCCAACCGCGAGGTGATCGGCATCCTGTCCGAAGCCTATGCGACGCGCCGCTACGCCGAGGAGCTGGACAAGGCGCGGCGGGAGCTGACGGGGGAAGCGGGGTAGCCCTCACGAACCTTCGCCCAGAGGGAGAAGGTTTATGTGCGCCCGGTCAGGATCCAGCTGGCCATCTGGTCGAACAGGCCCGGCGGGTAGGCCGTGACGTCGCCCTCGGGTCCTTTCGACTTCTGGAGCAGCCCGTGGTCGGCGTCGGGGAAGACGATCACATCCACGTCTGGCCGAACCTTCTGGATCTCCGCCAGCACCTTCACCGTGCCCGCGCTGGGCGCCTGACGGTCGCGGCCGCCCAGCAGCCAGAGCTGGCGCGGCTTGATCGTCTCGATGACCGGACGCGGCTCATAGTCGAAGGTCAGACCCTGAGACAGCGCTGGCCCGTTGGCCCGGGCCTCGGCCGAGGTCGCCCGCAGCAGCACGCCGGTGTAGGAGCGCGGCTGGATCGCCGCCAGCCACGGCTCGCCGGCGTACTTCTGCTTCAGCGCCTCCAGGGCTTCGAACCCGTCGGTGAAGTTGGACCGCACCACTCGCTCGGTGGCGGCGGTCAGCATATCGGCCTTGGCCAGGACCGCGTCGTCGAAGCCGGCCTGACGCAGCTGACCCTCCACCACCGCCCGGTCCTGGGCGGGCGGTCCCTCGGCCATGGCGAAGGCCGGAATGACGAAGTCGAGCGGCGTCAGGGTGGCTGTCAGCGGCGCGACCCAGCCGCCCTGGCTGCCGCCGATCACCCCGATCTTGCCGACGCCCGGCGCCAGTCGACGGACCTCGCGGACGGCGGCCACGGTGTCGGCGGCGCGCAGATGGAAGTCGGCGGTGAAGGCCCCGCCCGAACCGCCCGTGCCGCGCTTATCGTAGACGAAGACCCCGACGCCGCGACGGGCCAGCTCGAACTGCCAGCCCATGTCGTCCGTGTCCGGATCGTTGTTGGAGCCACCGATCCAGACGGCCACGGCCTTGGCCTTGCCGCCCGGCGGCAGCACCAGCTTGCCGCGCAGCTCGACGTCGCCGCTGCGGAACGTCGTCTCACGAACGACCAGCGGCAGGCGGTGGCCCGCTTGCGTCCCCGCCGTGCTCTCCAGCCGCACCACCCCGGTCGCGCAGGGCTCGAAGCGCAGCGCCAGCTTGGGCGGACCCGACGAGGCGTAGCCGCCGTCGGCCTGCTCCACCAGCCGGCCAAGCCCGCCCTCGGAACGCCCATAACGCAGGTCGCGCGGATGGCCGGCGCTGCCGGTGATGCTGAGGAAACGACCGTCCGGCAGGGCGTAGGCGCCGAGCCGGCATTGCAGGCCGGCGTCCAGCCGGGTCTTGACGACCGGGTCCATGACGATCGGCGCGGCCTGGACGGCGAGCGCCATGATCACGAGTGGCAGGGCAAGCATGCGGGTCTCCTCAAGCGAGACCACAGACGCGTCCCATAGGTTAGAGGCTTGCGCGGCCCTGTTTGGATGCAACGCCCGAGGACTTCGACGCTCCTGACCTTGCCGACGGCGCGGACGGCCTTAGGTGTAGCGGGGCGGAACGACCGTTGCGTCGCGAGGAACCGGGCTGTGACCGATGGGCTCTGGCATGGCCAACTGGACCTCGGCGATCGCTGGGCGGTCTGGCGCGGCTCGATCGGGCACGGCGCGCCGCACCGGCATCTGGCCGCGCAGTTGGTGCTGTCTGACACGCCGGTCAGCGTCCACGACGGTCTGGGCCGTCTCCATACCGCCCGGGCCGTGCTGATCGATCCCCTGGTGCTGCATCGCCTCGAACCGCACGATCAGGCGCGGCAGGTCTATATCGAGGCCGTGGCRCCCAGCGTCGATGCCGTCGCCATGCTGGCGGCCCTGCGCCCCCTGCCCGAGGCCGCGATCCTGAGCTCGCCCAATCCGCGCCTGCAGACCTGGCGGCGGGTGCTGACCGACCCCGACGCCCCCCACCCCGCGCCGCTGCCAGGCAACCTCCAGCGCTCGCTGGCCGTGGTCGACGAACGCCTGGCCGACGGGCTGGTGCCTCTGGCGGCGGCGGCGCGGGCGGCGGACCTGTCGCCCGAGCGCTATCGCCACGTCTTCGTCGAGGCGATGGGCCTGCCGTTCCGGCGCTACCTGCTGTGGCGACGGGTGCAGCGGGCCTTCGACGCGCTGACACGAGGAGACGACGTGACCACGGCGGCCCACGCGGCCGGCTTCGCCGACGCCGCCCATTTCGCCCGCACGCTGAAGGCGATGTTCGGCGTCACCGCGACCCAGATCATCAAGCCGGGCGTCTAGCCGCTACGTTCAAGCGTTCGCGCCCGCCGGTCGCCATCCTGAGCGCATGACCGACACCCGCACCCCCGACACCCGGCCCTATGTTCCCGCCCTCGGCCGCCCCGAACTGACCGGGCTGTATGATCGCGTCGTCGCCGTGGCCGCCCGCGAGCGGGTCTGGCGCGCCGCGTTCCTGACCCTGGTCGATCCCCGGCCCGGCGAGACGATCCTCGACGTCGGCTGCGGCACCGGCGCCTTCGCGGTGATGCTGAAGACCGCCTGCCCGGCCGCGCGGATCATCGGCGTCGATCCGGACCCCGCGATCCTGGCTCTGGCGGCCGCCAAGGCGCGCCAAGCGGGGGTCGAGATCGAATGGCGCCAGGCCCTGGGCGACCGCCTGGCCGACATCGCGCCGCTTGGGTCGGCGGACAAGGTGGTCTCCAGCCTGGTGCTGCACCAATGCCCCCTGCCGATGAAACAGGCGATCCTGGACGCCATGCACGCGGCGTTGAAACCCGGCGCCGCAATGATGGTCGCCGACTACGGCCTGCAGCGCACGGCCCTGATGCGGCTGCTGTTCAGGCTGGTGCAGATGGTCGACGGCTTCGACCTGACCACACCCAACGCCCGGGGCGTGCTGCCCTCCCTGATGACCCAGGCCGGGTTCGCGGGCGTCGAGGAACGCCGGGTGATCCCGACCCCGACCGGATCGATCTCGCTCTACACGGCGGACCGGCCGTCGGAGCCGTAGCGGCGGCAAGGCGTTTGATGTCCATCGGTAACCGAGATGGCGTCATGACCAGCTTCAACTTCCGCCGGGATCTGATCACCCGGCCGATCCTCCAGTGGGCGCGCGGCGTGATGCCGGCCCTGTCCCAGACCGAGCGCGAGGCGATCGACGCCGGCGACACCTGGTGGGACGCCGCCCTGTTCACCGGCGATCCGGACTGGAACGAGCTGCTGGCCTTCCCGACGCCCAGGCTGCGTCCCGACGAGCAGGCCTTCATCGACGGGCCGGTCAACACCCTGTGCGCCATGCTCGACGACTGGAACATGACCTGGGAGACCCGCGACCTGCCGCCCGAGGCCTGGTCCTATCTGAAGAGCCAGAAGTTCTTCGGGATGATCATTCCGAAGGCCTACGGCGGCCTGGGCTTCAGCGCCTTCGGCCACGCCGAGATCGTCCGCAAGATCGCCACCCGCTCGGTGTCGGCGGCGGTGACGGCCATGGTGCCCAACTCGCTCGGTCCGGGCGAACTGATCATGAAGTTCGGCGCCCAGGCCCAGCGCGACCAATGGCTGCCGCGCCTGGCCGACGGCCGCGAGGTGCCCGCCTTCGGCCTGACCAGCCCCGAGGCCGGGTCGGACGCCGGGGCCATGATCGACGAGGGCGTGGTCTGCCGCGGAACCTGGAAGGGCCAGGAGGTCCTGGGCATCCGCCTCAACTGGCACAAGCGCTACATCACCCTGGGTCCGGTCTGCACGGTGCTGGGCCTGGCCTTCAAGCTGCGCGACCCCGACCACCTGCTGGGCGACGTGGAAGACATCGGCATCACCTGCGCCCTGGTCCCGACCGACACCGCCGGGGTCGAGATCGGCCGCCGCCACCTGCCCGCTTTCCAGACGTTCCAGAACGGTCCCAACTGGGGCAAGGACGTCTTCATCCCGATGGAGATGGTGATCGGCGGCGCCGAGCGCGTCGGCCAGGGCTGGAAGATGCTGATGACCGCCCTGGCGGCCGGGCGCGGGATCTCGCTTCCGGCCCTGTCGGGCGCGGCGGCCTCGTTCAGCGCCCTGACCACCGGCAGCTACGCCCGCGTCCGCAACCAGTTCGGCGTGCCGATCGGCAAGTTCGAGGGCGTGCAGGAGCGCCTGGCCCGCATCGCCGGCAACGCCTACCTGCTGGACGCCGCCCGCCGGCTGACCTGCACGGGCCTGGACCTGGGCCACCATCCGTCGGTGATCTCGGCCCTGCTGAAGTCCGGCGCCACCGAGCGCATGCGGGTGGTGGTCAACGACGCCATGGACGTGCATGGCGGCAAGGCGGTGATCGAGGGGCCGCGCAACTACATGGGCTCGCAGTACCGGGCCATTCCGGTCGGCATCACGGTCGAGGGCGCCAACATCCTGACCCGCAGCCTGATGGTGTTCGGCCAGGGCGCCATCCGGGCCCATCCGTTCATGCTGCAGGAGATCCTGGCGATCGGCGAGGAAGACCGGTCCAAGGGCTTGGCCGAGTTCGACGCGGTGTTCTGGAAGCACGTGGCCCACGCGATCCGCACGGGCCTGAACGCCTGGAGCCGCAGTTGGACCGGCGGGGCCTTCGCGCCGGCCCCGGACGCCGGCCGCGCCAGCCGGTTCTATCGCCAGATGGGCCGCTACAGCGCCGCCTTCGCCCTGACCTCCGACATCGCCCTGCTGACCCTCGGCGGCGCCCTGAAGCGCAAGGAGATGCTGTCGGGCCGGCTGGGCGACATCCTGGCCGAGCTCTATTTCCTGTCGAGCGCCCTGAAGCGGTGGGAGGACGAGGGCCGCCAGGACGCCGACTTCCCGCTGCTGCAATGGTGCATGGACACCGGCTTCGCCACCATCGAGCAGCGCTTCGACGAGGTGTTCGCCAACCTGCCCAACCCGCTGGCGGGCTGGCTGCTGCGGGCGGCGATCCTGCCTCTGGGGCCGCGTCGCCGAGGTCCGTCGGACAAGGTGACCACCGCCTGCGCCGAGCTGCTGCTGGCCCCGTCGGCCACCCGCGACCGGCTGATCGAGAACGTCTATGTCGGCGGCCAGGACGAGGCGGTCGGCCAACTGATCGACGCCTTCGAGCGGGTGGTCGCCACCCAGCCGATCCACGACCGCCTGCGCGCCCAGAAGATCCGGAACTGGAAGGACGGGGTCGAGGGCGGCTGGGTCACGGCTGACGAAATCGCGGCGCTGGAGGCGGCCGACAAGGCCGTGGCGGCGGTGATCGAGGTCGATGACTTCGCG
Source organism: Caulobacter sp. P1_B12_2 (assembly GCF_056406675.1). Taxonomy (NCBI): domain Bacteria; kingdom Pseudomonadati; phylum Pseudomonadota; class Alphaproteobacteria; order Caulobacterales; family Caulobacteraceae; genus Caulobacter; species Caulobacter sp. P1_B12_2. Next base: position 8,612 of record NZ_JBFTZS010000037.1, read on the forward strand.
CATGACGGCCTGGCGGTGCGCAGCGTGGCCGACGCACGGCCCGCGCGCCCGATCTGGACCGACGGCGTGACGCCGAGGCCGGACCTCAGCGAGCACCGGACGTTCAGCGGGGTGGAGTCGTAGGCCTGAAACTCTCTCCCCATGGGAGAGGGTGAAGAACGGGCTTGATTTATAATATAAATACCCCGACCTTCCCGCCGCCTCCCTCGCGAGGCGCGTAACGTCGGGAGAGAACGTCATGCGGGGCAACCGCTTCATCGTCGCCGGAATGGCCGCCAGCCTGCTGAGCCTGACCGCCGCTCAGGCCGCCGAGCCCCCGATCTATCTCGGCGTCGACATCTCCTACGCCAACGAGATGGACGACTGCGGCGCGGTCTACAAATCCGGCGGCCAGACGGTGGACCAGTTCAAGTTCTTCAAATCGGCCGGGGCCAACGTGGCGCGGATCCGCATCTGGAACGACCCGGACTGGACCAAGTATTCCAACCTCGCCGACGTCAAGCGCAGCATCCGCCGCGCCAAGCAGGCCGGCATGCAGGTGCTGCTCGACTTCCACTATTCCGACGACTGGGCCGACGGCGACAAGCAGCTGGCCCCCAAGGCCTGGGCCAAGCTCTCGACGCCCGACCAGGCCAAGGCGCTGTACGCGTTCACCCACGACACCCTGACCGAGCTGAACCGTGAAGGCCTGATGCCCGAGCTGGTGCAGGTGGGCAACGAGACCAACGGCGAGATCGTCTCCAGCCTGGCCAAGGCCAAGGAGCCGATCCACTGGGACCGCAACGCCCTGCTGTTCAACGCCGGCATCAAGGCCGTTCGCGACGTCAGCAAGGAGACCGGGACCAAGCCTCGGCTGATGCTGCACATCGCCCAGCCCGAGAACGTCGAGCCCTGGTTCGAAGCGGCGACCAAGGCGGGCGTCACCGACTACGACATCATCGGCCTCAGCTACTACAGCAAGTGGTCCAAGCGCTCGATGGCCCAGCTGGGCCAGACCATCAACCGCCTGCGCAACACCTATGCGGCCGACGTTCTGGTGGTCGAGACGGCCTATCCCTTCACCACCGAGAACGCCGACAGCTCGCCCAACCTGCTGGGCGAGGACTCGCTGATCGCCGGCTACCCGGCCACTCCAGCCGGCCAGAAGAAGTACCTGGTCGACCTGACCCAGCTGGTCTTCGACAACGGCGGCACGGGCGTCTTCTACTGGGAGCCGGCCTGGGTCTCGACCAAGTCCTGCGGCACCCGCTGGGGCAAGGGCTCCAACTGGGAGAACGCGGCGGTGTTCGACTACAAGGGCCAGGCCCTGGACAGCGCCGAGGGCTGGCTGAAGCACGCCTACGTCCTGCCGGTCGAGGTGACTTTCAAGGCGAAGGTGGCGGGCGACGCGGCCTACATCGACGGCGACTTCCTGGGCGGCGTCGGGCCTAAGGCCATGACCCGCGAAGGCGACGCCTTCGTCTACCGCACCCGCCTGGCGCCCGGGACCTCGGTGACCGTGGCCACGGCGGCGACGGCTGCGGCGGTGGCCGACGCCGCGGCCGTGACGGCGACGGTGGGGCAACGAGCCAGCGTGGTGCCGATTGCGCCTTAGAGAATAGGAACCCCTCTCTCAAAGAGAGAGGGGTCTTCAGCTCCCCTACTTCACCACCAGCGCCACCCCGCGCGCCCGGGGATCGGCCTCCGGAACGGGCGCCCCGTCGATCACCTGGATCGCCTCGATGTCGCCGTTGTAGTCCTGGGCCTCGACCTTGTAGCCACGTTCCGCCAAGGCCACCCGCAAGGCGGGCGGGAACGGCGCGTAGGGTTCGGAGAAGATCACGTTCTCCGGCAGCAGCTGATGGTGGAAGCGCATCTGCTTCTGGGCCTCCCCCAACGACAGGCGGTGGTCGTAGACGTCGGCCAGGACCTGAAACACCGAGGTGAAGATCCGCGAGCCGCCGGGCGTGCCGATCACCATGGCCACGCGGCCGTCACGCAGCAGGATGGTCGGGGTCATCGACGACAGCGGCCGCTTGCCCGGCGCGATGGCGTTGGCGTCGCCGCCCACCACGCCGAACATGTTGGGCGCGCCGGGCTTGGCCGAGAAGTCGTCCATCTCGTCGTTGAGCAGGAAGCCCGCGCCCTCGACCACCACGCCCGAACCGAACCAGCCGTTCAGCGTGTAGGTGTTGGACACCGCGTTGCCCCAGCGGTCGACGATCGAGAAATGGGTGGTCTGCGGCTTCTCCAGGCCCGGCTTCACCGCCGGGGTGGCGGAGGGCTTGACGGGATCGATCTCGCCGGCCCGGCGGGCGATATAGGCCGGGTCGACCAGGGCGGTGACCGGGACCTTCCAGAAGTCCGGATCGCCGAGATATTCGGCCCGGTCGGCGAAGACCCGCTTTTCCATCTCCGAGACCAGATGGACGTACTGCGGGCTGTTCAGCACCACGCCGGCGAAAAGGGGCGCGGCGTCCTGTTTCATCAGCAGCAACTGCAGCAGGGCGATGCCGCCAGAGCTGGGCGGCGGCGCGGTGATCACCCGATAGCCGCGCCAGTCGGCCTGGAGCGGCTCGCGCCAGACGGCCTTGTACGCGGCTAGGTCGGCCTTGCTGATCAGCCCCTTCTCGCCACGGGCCATCTGGGCGACCAGCAGGTCRGCGGTTTGGCCCGTGTAGAACTCCGCGTCGCCGCCCTTGGCGATGCGCTCGAGAGTGGCGGCAAGCTCGGGCTGACGGAAAGCCTCGCCGGCCTTCATGGCGCCGAACCGCGCCTGAAAGTTGGTCACGCCGACGAAAGGCCCCTGGCTGCCCTCGACGATGCCGATCAGTTGCGGCGTGACCAGGAAACCGTCGCGGGCATAGCGGATCGCCGGAGCCAGAACCCGCGCCCAGGGCAGCTTGCCGAACCGCTCGTGGGCCATGGCCATGCCGCGCACCGTGCCGGGAACGCCCACCGACAGGTTGCCGACGATGCTGCGCGCCGCGACCGGTTCGCCCTTGTCGTCGAGAAACATGCCGGCCGTGGCGCCGGCGGGGGCGGTCTCTCGATAGTCGAGGAAGTAGGGCTTGCCGTCAACGACCAGCGTCATGAAGCCGCCGCCGCCCAGATTGCCCGCCTCCGGATAGGTCACCGCCAAGGCGAAGGCCGTCGCCACCGCGGCGTCCACCGCGTTGCCGCCCTGCTTGAGGATTTCCTCGGCCGCCAGGGCGCCGTAGCGATCGGGCGAGGCGACAGCGCCGGCGCTCAGGGTGGACGCGGCGAYGGGCCTGGGCTTTTCCGCCGCGAAAGTCGGTGGGGCGGCGAGCGTGACGAGCGTCGCGAGGACGAGCCCGATCCTGGTGAACAGATGCAAGCTCAGCCTCCTCCGCGATCCTGGTTGGAGGCTAGAGCATTCCCGAAGCTTGTCATCCCGGACAAGGCCCGAAGGGCCGCCGATCCTGGACCGCCGGAAGCTCTGAGTTCACGGGTCGGTCCCGGATCTTCGCGCTGCGCGCTCGTCCGGGATGACAACCGTTTTTGGCTCCTACTTCCCGTACTCCAAACTCGGATACCAATCCTCGCCGCGCCCGTCCGGCGTCATGTCCAGGAAGTTCCACAGCGGCACGAGGTCCGGCGCGCCGCGCGGGTCCTGGCCGGGGTCGGCGCTGTCGCCGGTCATCTCGCCGGACCAGAAGTGGCGGATCGTCCCGTCCTGGCGGTCGAAGACGTTGTAGGCCGGGATCTCGTCGCCGTTCGGCAGCAGGCCGAAATAGTCGCGGGAATAGTCGCCGGTCAGGTCGGTGTAGAGCCGCAGGTTTTTCCAGCCCCGTTCGTTCTTGAAGGCGACAAGCCGCTCGAGCGGCGAGCGCGCCACCACGACCAGGGACATGCGTTGGTCCAGGTCGGCGGCGTTGCCGTCCAGCGGCCCCAGCAGAGCCGTGCACATCGGACAGGGCCGCTCGCGCTGCGGCCCGAACATGAAGCTGTAGACGCCCAGGGTTTTCTTGCCGCGGAACAGGCCGGCGAAGTCGACCGGTCCCTCCTCGCCCTCGAACCGGTAGTCGCCGGTCACCGGCCCGCCCGGCGGCAAAGCGCGGCGCTGCTCGGCGACGCGCTCGAGGTGACGGCGCAGCTCCAGTTCCTCGGCCAGCAGGGCCGTGCGCGCGGCGCGGTACTCGGGGCTCTCGTTGGGAAACCGCACCGGGCTTCGCGCGGCGAGCTCGGCGGCGGGGGTGAGGGTCGTATGGGCGTCCATGGTCGGGTCTCCGTGTCCGTGTCCGTGTCCGTGTCCGTGTCCGTGTCCGGCCACAGCATAACCCGCGAGCGGCGCAAGTGGTCCCCGCGCCACACCAAGGCCGTGAATTGACACCGCTATCCATGGCCAGGCTTGTCATGTGTGATTGATATGATAAATAGCGCTTCCCAGCTAACGCTCGACGTCGGCGGGGAGCGCTCGTCAGAAGCGCATCGGCGCGGCCACCGCGCCCACCTGTACCGGCGGTCTTTCAGCGCCGGCCACACAAGTCCGCATCACAACATGAGCAGCGGTGTCTTAAGAACGCCGCGCCGTCGTCCTTTGGGGGAACCATGATGTCTCACTACAAACTCCTCGCCGCCGCCAGTGGCCTGGCCCTGATGGCCGCCGCCAGCGCCCACGCGCAAACGGCCCCGGCCGCCCAAACCGAGTCCGCCCAGGTCGACGAAGTCGTCGTCACCGGCGTGCGCAAGAGCCTGCGCGAGGCGCTGGACGTCAAGCGCGGCTCCGACAAGGTCGTCGAAGCCATCTCGGCCAAGGACATCGGCGTCCTGCCCGACGTCACCATCGCCGAGTCGATCGCGCGCCTGCCAGGCGTCAACGCCACCCGCGACCGCGGCAACGACAGCCAGGCCGTCGTGCGCGGCCTGGGCGCCCGCCTGGTGCTGGGCACCGTCAACGGCCGCGAAGTCGCCTCGTCCGAGCCGGACCGCAACGTCCGCTGGGAAATCTATCCGTCGGAAGTCGTCTCGGGCGTCCAGGTCTACAAGTCGCAATCGGCCGACCTGATCGCCGGCGGCGTGGCCGCGACGATCAACATCGATACGATCGCCCCCCTTGACTACAAGGGTCCCGAATTCGTGGTCCGCGCCGGCCCGGTCTTCTATGACGGCGGCAAGGACATCCCCAACTACGACACCACCGGCTATCGCGCCTCGGGCTCGTGGGTCCACAAGGTCAATGACGACCTGGCCTTCGTGCTGGGCCTGACCACCCAGAAGCAGAAGAACGGCTACGGCTCGTTCACCGGCTGGGGTTACAACGACTCCAACGCCCGCCCGCCGGCCGGCGCCAGCGACTTCAGCAGCGACCTGAACCGTGACGGCAAGGTCGACTACACGCCTTGGGGCGCGCAGATGTCGGCCAGCCGCATCGACCAGAAGCGCACCGGCGTCTCCACCGGCCTGCAGTACAAGCCCAGCGACAACTTCGAACTGAAGGCCGACGCCCTCTATTCGAAGATCGAGATCACCGAGGTCCAGGACCAGACGGTCTGGGGCGCCAACAACTGGGGCAACTGGAACAAGAACGACGGCACCAACACCGGTTGGAACGACGCCGACTATCACGCACCCGGCGCCTCGTTCACCCTGGTCAACAACGCCGTCGTGGCCGCCACCCTGCCCTTCAGCTCGGTCCAGACCGTGCTGGCCAAGTACACCGAGGACAAGGAACTGTTYGTCGGCGGCCTGAACGGCAAGTGGACCGGCGACCAGTGGACCGTCGTCGCCGACGCCTCCTACTCGAAGGCCGAGCGGACCAACACCTGGAAGGCCGTGCGCTTCGAGGCCTGGCCGACCTGGACCAGCTTCGACTGGCGGGCCGGCAAGACCCCGACCATCACCACCAGCCAGGACAGCCTCGGCCTGAGCCAGACGGCCGACCTGGCCGGCTCGCATGACGGCCCCGAGCACCTGAACGACGAACTGAAGGCCGCGACCCTGGACTTCACCCGCGACCTGCAGGGCGTGCCGTTCAAGAGCTTCCAGTTCGGCGTCCGGGCTTCGGACCGCACCAAGGACCACACCAGCTTCAGCTTCGCCCCCGCCGCGACCGGCGCGACCATCCCCGCCGCCCTGCTGACCGCCTACAAGCTGGGCGACGGCGCCAACGTACCGGCTCTGCTGACCGGCGACATCGACAAGATCGCGGCGGTCGCCTACGCCCCCAACSCCTTCGCCCTGGCGAACGCGACCGAGGAGCTGGGCGAGCGCTGGAGCGTCAACGAGACGGTCTTCGAAGGCTACGGCAAGCTGAACTTCGCGGCTGACAGCTTCGCCGGCTCGTGGGCGACCGGCAATGTCGGCGTCCGCGTGGTTCACACCGACACCAGCAGCGACGGCCAGCAGCAGGACACCGCCAGCGCCTTCAAGGCCGTGACGGTCGACAACGACTACACCGACATCCTGCCCTCGGCGAACGCCAAGTTCGACTTCGGCGACGGCAAGGTGTTCCGCCTGGGCCTGGCCAAGGTGATCGCCCGTCCGCCGCTGGACGAGCTGCGCGCCAGCCGCACCCTGGCCAACTGGTCGCCGTGGACCGGCAGCGCCGGCAATCCGAAGCTGAAGCCCTTCGAGGCCTGGCAGCTGGACGCCTCGGCCGAGTGGTACTTCCGTCCCGAGGCCCTGGTGGCCGCGTCCTACTACTACAAGGACGTCGACTCCTACATCGGCTGGAAGCAGACCCCGGTGGCCTTCGGCGGCCAGACCTACACGGTCGCCAGCCCGGCGAACGGCGGCAAGGGCTACATCCAGGGCCTGGAACTGACCTTCCAGACGCCGTTCTTCTTCCTGCCGGGTCCGCTCAGCAAGTTCGGGATCTATTCGAACTACGCCTTCGTCGACTCCGACCTGAAAGAGTTCTCGCCGGCCAACAACCCGCTCGACATGACGGGCCTGGCCAAGCACACCGCGACGGTCGACCTGTGGTACGCCAACGGTCCGATCGAGGCGCGCCTGGGCTGGAAGTACCACAGCCCAATGACCGTGATTTACGGCTGGAACGGCTCGGACCTGCAGACCCTGGAGAGCGAGAAGACCCTCGACTTCAGCTCGTCCTACAGCTTCAACGACCACGTCACCGTCCGCTTCCAGGTCAACAACCTGACCAACGAGGAACTGCGGATGTACCGCGACAACGATCCCAACCGGATCGGCCGCTACGACAGCTACGGCCGTCGCTTCCTCGCGGACGTGACCCTGAAGTTCTAACCCTTTCGCCACCCTTCTCCTGCGGAGGGGTGGCGGCGGCAAGCTCGGCTTGCCAAGCTGGATCGATCACCCTCCCCGATCATCCTGCGACTGGGGAGGAAGCGCACCGCTTCCTCCCCATTTTTTTGCTTTTTTGCGTGAGGACTCCATGGCCGACTTCAGCCGCCGCCAAGCTCTGGCCGCCACCGCCGGCGCCGCCGCCCTGGCCGCCGCCGCTTCCGCCGCCAGCGCCGCCCCTAAAGGCAAGACGCCCGCCACGCCCGCGCTCTCCCTCCTTCCCACCATCGATCTGGCCCCGCGCGAGCGCCTCTCGCTGGACTTCGACTGGCGCTTCAAGCTGGGCCACGCCCAGGATCCGGCCCGCGACTTCGGTTTCGGGGCCAACCAGCGCACCTACGCCAAGGCCGGCGCGACCGCCGCCAACTGGCAGGTCAGCCAGCTCTCGGCCCCCGACTTCGACGCCGGYGCCTGGGCGCCCGTCACCCTGCCCCACGACTGGGGCGTGGAGCTGCCCTTCGTCGACAACCCCGCCTATGTCCCGTCCGGCAAGCCCGACGACGAGGACCTGCGCGCCGCCCACGGCTACAAGCCCCTGGGCCGCGAGTTCCCCGAGACCAGCATCGGCTGGTACCGCAAGACCTTCGCCCTGCCCGCCGCCGACGCCGGCAAGCGGCTGTCGATCGAGTTCGACGGCGCCTTCCGCGACGCCACCGTCATCGTCAACGGTTACATCCTCGAGCGCGAAGAGAGCGGCTACAGCCCGTTCCGCGTCGACATCACCGACATCGCCAATATCGGCGCCGACAACAGCCTGGTCGTGCGGGTCGACGCCAGCCTGGGCGAGGGCTGGTTCTACGAGGGGGCGGGCCTCTATCGCCACGTCTGGCTGGTCAAGACCGCTCCGGTCCACGTCCCGCAGTGGGGCGTGTTCGTGCGCGCCAAGGTCGATGGGACCCTGACCATCGACGCCGACCTGATCAACGAAGGCGACGCGAGGGCGGAGTTCGAGCTGCTGCACACGGTGCTCGACGGCGCCGGCAAGCCRGTGCTGACCCCGGCCGCCGCTCCGGGCCGTCTGCCGG